>JBBSWY010000031.1:0-2331 GCA_038046045.1 Nanobdellota archaeon | reverse complement strand
TGTGGGAGACAGGATTCGAACCTGCGAAGGCACTAAGCCATACGGTTTCTACTTTAAAGCCTTAGCCGTACTCATTTGACCGCTTTGATACTCCCACTTACAAAAAATTAAGAATAAGTTATTTTAATTACTTTGCTTTTTTTATTTTAAAATCAAAAAGCTTAAATATACCCCCGTATACTAAGGTATATGGTGATCAAAATGGATGCTACAACAATAAAAGTACATGAAAATACAAAAAATCAATTAGACCAGTTTAGAGAATATAAAAATGAAAGTTATGACGAGTTAATAAAAAAAATGGTATTTATTATCAGAAATTTTAAAAAACAACCAAGATTGAGTAATGAAGCAATTGAAGCAATTGAAAAAGCAAGAGAAAGGATAAAAAAAGGTAAATTTCTTACAGAGTCCGAAGCGAAAAATAGGCTAGGTTTATAATGTATGGAGTTATTTTTGATGATATATCTATCGATTTTCTTAACAAATTGCCAAAAGATTTAAAGAAAAGAATTTTTAATAAAATAATATCAACTAAAGATAATCCATTTCATTTTTTTGAAAGATTAGAAGGAAGAAAAGATTGGAAGTTAAGAGTTGGAGATTATAGAGTAATTGCCGACATTAATGATGAAAATAAAAGAATTGAAGTAATATTAATCGGTCACAGAAAAAACGTTTATCAAAAATTATCTAAGATCTCTTGAATCTTAACTATTTTGCTTTTTTTAGTTTTTCAGAGAAATCATCTAATTTTTCATCAAATATTTCTAATGCTTTCTTGAAAATTTCTTCTGGTTTTAACTGCCCCCATGATTCAACAAAGAAAAGAAAATCTTCTCTGCTGTTAGTAATCTCAATATCATTCATTTCTAAAATTTCTTCATGTCTTTCATTCCATTTTAACATATCCTTAACTTGTATATTATCGCTTTTAATTGTAACAACATCTTTTAATTCATCTTCAACTTTTTTTAATTTGCTTTTATCCTTGACATTAAACATTGGATATCCCCTATAATATATTAATCCAGGAGAAAATCTAGCATGTTTTTTTCCTTTTCCTAAGATCGCTGTTGCTATTAATTCTAAACTTTGTTTTTTTGTTAATTCAACTATCGGCATTTCGTTGTATACTGGGGTTGCTTTAGGATCTGTACTTTTTAAATCAGAAGAATAAACCATTCCGGGACCGTCTTTTTTTAATGTTAATTTTAATTCGCACAATGCGCATCCCTTGCCTTTGCATTTACATTCATCTTTTAAATTATAACTTTTCAAATCTGTTTTTAAAGGAACTAAACCAAGTCTGTGAGCAATCATTTCATCGTATAATGCAGAGCTGTTTTTAGTAAATTCAACGGTATCAACTGCAAGAACGGGAACTTCCACCATCATTAACCTACGTAAAGTATTAGCTAAAGCTGGATTTATTCCATTAATTCTAAAAACTAATTTATTTTGAGTTTTATTAAGAATTTTAAGTTCCATTTTAAAGAATATCAATAAGCAAAGTTAAGGCTTTTTAAAGCTTACGTTATGCTGTTAAATCCGGGTAATGTTTATAGCCCATTTCCCTTAATCTAATATATATTGGTATAATTAAATCAAATAATTCTAAATCGTAATGTTTTTTGTATTTTTCTTGGGCTTCGGTTATTTCTCTTGGATTTAATCTTAATTCTTTTATCACATCATCAATGGTTTTATGAAATTCTAAAGTAGATTGATTTAATCTTATTCTGCTTGATTTATCATTTGGCTCTTCAAAATCAATTATTTTTTTATCCCTTATATGCCTTGGAAAAAGTAAAGGATCTCTATAAAGTCCGCCGGGTAAATTACCATGAAAATTATTAAAATATTTTAAATACCATTCATCGCCATATTCTTTCTTAGATTTATTAATTTCTCTTTCAATTACTTTACTTAAATTTTTAGTCATAGAATTAAAATTAAACTCTTCTTCCACGTCTAAAATGAGATTTTCGGCAAGAATCAGTCGGCATTGGTGTTACATCTTCTATTGTTCCAATTCTAAAACCCTCTCTTGAAAATGTTCTAATTGCAGCTTGTGCACCCGGACCTGTATTATGAGGACCTTCATGTCCACCTGGTGCTCTAACTTTAATATGCAAAGCATTTATCCCATATTCTCTAGCTTGCTCTCCTGCTCTTTTTGCAGCAGCCATAGCAGCAGTAGGACTTCCCTCTAATCTGTGAGTTTTGACAATCATACCACCAGAAGCCCTTCCTAATGTTTCTGAACCAGTTAAATCTGTAATATGAATTATTGAATTATTATAACTAGCGTAAATGTATGCTATTCCC
>JBBSWY010000030.1:0-1947 GCA_038046045.1 Nanobdellota archaeon | reverse complement strand
GATTGTCCGTTAACTAAAGCTTTAACCTGCAATTCAAATTTACTTGCATGAACTTCTTTCAAATGCAAATGCAAACTTTCAAATTTATTGGTTTTTTCCATCATCTTTTTTACATAATTTCCAGTGATTTTCTTTATTACAACCATCTTTGCTGGCTCTAATTCCTTAAATCCGGCAAGAGAAATATTACCCCCAAGCTGCAGTGTGTCATCCATATAACCTTAGAAAGATTAATTAGAATATAAAGATTTCTTATTTAATTAGAGTGGTGATTTCTTACTATATCTAGAAATTCCTGGTAATTATACACTCGTAAACCTTTCCAATCTTGATTCCATGGCTGGTTAAAACATACTGGAACTGATTTTTTTCCTCGAAGTATATTTTCTAATTCCGGAACTCTATCATCCAACAAGTAATCTCCTTCAAACTCAGATTTATCTTTTGTAAATAAAATCCTATCATATCTAATCTTTTCTCTGACAAACCATTCTTTTGTTAATTGCTTTGCTAAATCATTTGGTTGATTAGTAACAATTACCACCTCATTACATAAATATCTCAACTCATCCATAAAATCTGAAGCTCCGGGATAGGGATATGCTCCCAAATAGATTTCTTTCGGATGTTCTTCGCTAAAAAATTTTCTAATATTATCTCCTATCGGAAAATAATGTTGTAATCCATCCTTTTGGAATTTGTCTATTGTTGGAACTTGATGATTTGGATAATATTTTAAATAAACCTCGCGAAGTCTATCATGAAAATTTCTCAAAACTCCATCTGCATCTACGCCTGGTTTTCTTATCTTCATCGAATTAAATAAATTAAGAAAATTTATAAAACTTTACTTACATAAACCTCATCATTTTTATATCCTAAAGCGCGATAATATTCTCTAACACCAACTCCAGAAATAACTAATAACTTTTTAATATCATATTTTTCCTTAGCGATTTTTTCAGCTTCTAATAATAATTTTTTTCCCAGACCTTTATGCTGCACTTCTCCTTCTTTTTGTAATGCAGTTGCTGTTCCATAAACATGTAGTTCACGTATTCCAGCTGAATTTTTTGTAATCTCTGGTCTAAATGGTTTATATGGAATTCTTAATCTCACAAAACCGAGCAAAATATCATTTTTAACATCTTCAGCAGAAATAAAAATCTCTTTTCCTTTACTTGCTTCATATTCTTCTTTTAAAATTTTAACATTATCAAAATCGATTTCTCTCCCCCTTGGCTCTCTGCATCTTATACAATTGCATTTTATTCCTTTTTTCTTGACTAATTCATCAACATATTGTCTTAAATTTGTTCTATTAACGCCAGCTGCAGTAACTTTTGTTGGAATATCTCTTTGAATTCTCATTATTCTTACATATTTTGGAATATATTTTTTAGCCTCTGAAATTATATCAGCTGCCTCATCTAAATTAATTGGTGTAAATTTTCCTAATTTCCATAATCCATACAATCCTGTACCTGGCATAACTAAACAAGGGTATATTTTTAGTGAATCTGGTTTATAATCTTGATTAGAAAATAATTCTTTGAACATTGAAATATCTTTTTCTTTATTTGATAACGGCAAACCAGGCATCATATGATATGTAACTTTTAAAAAAGAATCTTTCAATAATTGAGTACTTTCAATTGTATCTTGTAATGTATGACCGCGATTAGTAATTTTTAAAGCTTCGTCATATAAAGATTGAGCACCAATTTCAACTCTTGTACATCCTAATTTTAATAATTCATTAATATGTTGTTTTTTTCCATAATCTGGTTTTGTTTCAATACATAAAGCTACAACCCTACATTTACTATTTTCATTTTTTAATTTCTCTTCGTCTAAATTACATTCTCCTTTAATTTTTAGTAATTTTTCATGAATTCTTTTTATTCTTTCTAAATCTTTAAAATTATTTTCTAATTCAAAAAATTC
>JBBSWY010000029.1:0-5610 GCA_038046045.1 Nanobdellota archaeon | reverse complement strand
ATGGATTTAAGCAGAAAAAGATGTGTTGCTTGCGAAGGTTGGATGAAACCAATGCCTATGTCCTTAATAAAGAAATATCTTAAACAAGTTAAAAAATGGAAATTAAAGAAAGGTCATTTGTATAAGGAGTTTAAGTTTAAAAATTTCAAAGAAGCATTAAAATTTGTTAATAAAGTTGGTAAGATTGCAGAGAGAGAAGGACATCATCCAGATATTTATTTTACGTGGGGCAAATGCAATATTGAATTATTTACACATGCTGTTAAAGGTTTAAGCGAGAATGATTTTATTTTAGCTGCGAAGATTGATAAATTATGAAAATCAAAAAAATATTACTTTCGTCATTACTTTCATTATTTCTAGGATATAATATAACAAACTCACAAGAAAAAGACACAACAAAAACATATTCTTTAGAGGAAGTTGTTGTTATAGGAAATAAAAAAGATGATAAAAAATTATTAAATGAACGATCAAGTTTAGAAACAATTTACAATAATGATGTTAATAAAACCCTCTTAAATCAACCGGGTGTTAATACAGCAATGCCCATACTTTCAACATTAAGCATTCATAGTCTTCCTTCTGACCAATTTGCTGGATTTTATTATGGTAATATAAGAATAATGGGGAGAACCACACAAATGCAGGGCGCTTACTCAATAATTAATCCCGACTTGGCCGAGGTTGAGCTAGAAAAAATATCTTATTCAACAAAATATGATGATCTGGGTGGTATAATAAAGATAATTCCCAAGAAATATTATGGTAATAAAATTAAGTTTAAACTTTCATCAGATTTGGTACAAAGAATTATTACATTAAATGCTCCTGTTGATGTAAGCGAGATTAGATTGCATGGAAGTACAAGTACCAGTGTAAGAAATATTGAAGCAATAGAACTGCTTGAGAAAATAGTTCCTGAAACTAAATTACTTCCAAAAATAATGGAGATACAAAATTATTCTAACTTGGATATTAATGGAACTAGGTTAGAAATAAATTACAGAAAGGCAATTGAAGAAAATAATTATAATGGCCAAAAAGAATATGATATCAGTAAAATAAATGAAAGTTCTATACAGGATTTAATAATTATTCAGTATAATTATCCTTTGGAAAATTTTGATATTAAGACAAGTTTTGCCTATGAATATGATAATTTAAGTTCGAATGAGAATTTTAAAGATATTGAACATGAGACAGAATTAAAAACTAAAAACACAACTTTAGCTTTAGAATTCTCTGATAAAAATAATAATTACAAAGCAGGATTAAGCACTTATTTAATGAGAACCAATCAGATGGATAAAAGTAAAGATATAGATGTTTTAAGAATGTATACGGAAGCGAATTATATTTATGAAAATTTGTTATTCAAGCCAAGTTTTGGAGTTGCGGAATTTCATGGTGCATTTGCAGGATTATATGGATTAAATATCTCATATTTACCGGAAGATTTAAGTCTAACTTTTGGTTTTAATCATATTGCTAATTTCTTGATTCATAATAATGGATTAATTGGAAGTGTTTCTAAATTAAATGAGGAGATAAAGCCGCAAACAGCTGATCATTATTCATTTTTAGTTAATTACAGAAAAGGATTTTTCGATAATATTGAGTTGTTATTATACAGAAAAAATTTTGATGCCAATTTTAATGGTGAAATTTCCAAAGGCTTTGTTAATGGAATGGATTTTTTGTTTAGCAAAGAAGGAAAGTTTAATTATAAATTTATTTCTTCTGTTTCAAATTCCAATGTAAATGGACATAAAATTCCAGGCGCTGTAGATAAAATATTTGAACTAAGTTCTAATAGTAAAATATTTGACAATCTTGAACTTATAACTCAGTTAAGATATCAAGATGGAATTTATCATAAAAACAAAGAAAATAATGATTATGAAAGATTGAATAATTCAATTTATCTTAATTTAGGTGGAAGAACCGCTATTAGTTTAGTGAGCAATGAAGTAAGTTTGAGTTTTACAATTTACAATTTACTTTATCCTTTTGGACAAAAAAATGAAATTGCACGTTATAAAGATGCAAAAAATAATATTAACTCGGTAAGGATGCCGATATGGGCTAATGTAGGGGTTTATTATAAATTTTAATTTATTCTTTTTTTAAATTTTTTAATTCTACTTTGTTTTAATAAAGAAGAAGCTATTAAAGTGCTAATAAAATGGAAAGCAGACATTATTATAAATAAAGTTTTAAATCCATAATAACTTACAACAACTCCGCCAAGCAATGCTGCAACTGAAGCCGCAATTCCTATGCTTGCATTCCAATAACTCCATTCGGAACTTTCCTTTCCTTTATCTAAAGCTAATGAATAAAGAGCTTCCCATGCCGGTGCTACAATTGCAACACCAATTCCCATTAAAGCCTGTAATAAATATAGATCTAAAGGTTTTTGAACAAATATAAATAATAAATTGCTTATGCTTAATATTAAATAACCAATAAAAACCATTTTCTCTCTATTAAATTTTGTATCTTCTAGTCTGCCCATAAATGTTGTTAATAATGCAAAAACAAGCGTGTAAATTGCAAAAGAAACGCTTGCAACAATTATATTCCCCCCGATCTCCTGCACAAAAAAAGCGTATATCGGACCAAATAAAGCAGAACCAAAATTTCCAAATACACTTGCAAACAACAATAACCTTAATTTTATGTTCATTTATTTTTATGAAATTAAATTCATTTAAATAATTTACTAATAAGATAATTATCATTTTGAAGTGACGAGTAAACTATTTATAATAACTTTTACAGTTTAATTTCAATGAAAAAAGCAGCAGAGAAAGTAGTAAAACCTAGCGCAGAGTTAGTAAAAAAATATCAAAAAATTTTACAATTAATAAGAGATGAAAGTTCTAATATTATTGTAGGGCAAGATGAAGTAATTAATGGTTTATTGAGAGCTTTATTGTGCGATGGTCATGTTTTATTAGAGGGAATTCCAGGAATAGCTAAGACATTAATAATAAGAACTCTAGCAAAAGTTACAGGTTGTCATTATTCAAGAATTCAGTTTACAGCAGATTTACTTCCTACAGATTTAGTTGGATTAACTACATATATTAAGGAAAAAGATGAATTCCGTGTAAATAAAGGGCCTGTATTTGCTAATTATGTAATCGCAGATGAAATCAATCGTTCACCTCCAAAAACTCAAAGTGCATTACTTGAAGCTATGCAGGAAAGACAAGTGACAATTGGAAATAAAACTTATCCCTTGCCTGATCCGTTTTTTGTAATGGCCACCCAAAACCCAATTGAAAGCTCAGGTGTATACCCGTTACCAGAAGCACAGATTGATAGATTTTTATTTAAGATTAAAATTGTTTATCCAAAATTACATGAGGAAAACGAAATTCTTACAAAAAATATAACATTAAAAAGATTTGATGAAGTTAAGCTAAGTTCAGTTACAAATCCTAGAGAAATTATTGCAATGCAGGAATTTATTAAAAAGATTTATTTAAGCAAAGAAGTTGAAAATTATATTATTAAATTAGTAGATGCAACAAGAAACCCAAATAAATACAAGATTAACTCGGGTCAATATATTGAATGGGGTTGTTCTCCTAGGGCTAGCATTGGTTTGTATATTGCATCAAAAGCAGAGGCATTAATTAAAGGAAGTAACTATGTAACTCCTGCGCATGTAAAAGCTGTTGCACACGATGTTATGAGACATAGAATATTATTAAATTATGAAGGGCAAGCTGAAAATATTAAGACAGATGATATAGTAACAGAGGTTCTTTCAAAAGTTCCTATTCCGTAAAATGCCAAAAAAATTCTTTAAGGTAGATTTAATACCGGCTTTAAGAAGACTTGAAATTTTAAGTAGAGGTTTAACTAGTTCAAAGCTTGTTGGAGCATATAGAAGTGTGTTTAAAGGAAAAGGATTAGAGTTTAAAGAATACAGAGAATATACACCTGCAGATGATTCTAATTTAATTGACTGGAAAGCCTCTGCAAAGACAAATGAAATTTTAATGAAAGAATATTCTGAAGAACGTGAAGTTGATGTTTTTTTCTTAGTAGATTGCAGTTCAAAGATGTTGTTTGGTTCTACTCAAAGATTAAAAGCAGAATATGCTATTGAGTTGGTTGCTTCTTTATCACATGCTATTTTAGAAGCTGGAGACAGTGTTGGATTAGCTCTTTATTCAGATAAATTAAAAGCTGATTTATTGCCTTCAAGAGGGAAAACTCAGTTTTATAATCTTTCAAAGGTTTTATTGAATATAGATTATTATGAAGGAAATAATTTTAATATCAGGGATGCAACAAAATTTATTTTTAATTTTTTAAAGAAAAGAGCTGTTGTAATAATTGTTTCAGATTTTATTAACTGGAAAGAGGAATGGGAAGAATCTTTAAGTTTATTATCGCAAAAATTTGATGTTGTTTGTATTATGGTTCGTGATCCCCGTGATAGGATAATGCCCGAAGACGTTGGTGAAATTGTTTTGCAAGATCCAAATACAGGTAAAACATTGTTAATTGAGCCGGGATTAATTAAACAAGCATATGAGCATGATGTTAAAGAACAAGAAATTAGAATAAAAAAATCTTTATTTAAAATAGGAATAGATTTTGCAGATGTTTCAACAGACAAATCTTTTGTTAAACCCATAATAAATTTATTTTTAAAGAGAGCGTTAAGATGGCGTTAATAACCTTTACAGACCCGGAATACTTATGGTTTTTACTTGCTATTCCAATATTATTAATAATTCATTTTGCAAGTTTAAAATCTACAAAAAGAAAAGCTCTGAAATTTGCTAATTTTGAAGCTATCGAAAGAGTTACTGGCGGAGAGATATTATCAAAAAATTTATCATTATTAACAATAAGATTAATGATTGTAACGTTATTTGTTTTGGCACTATCTGGCATGATTTATTGGTACTCTGGCCCTGGAAGTGATTTTAATTTTGTTCTTGCAATTGATGCATCAAGCAGTATGCTAGCAACCGATCTTACCCCAGATAGGTTAGAAGCAGCTAAAGTAAGAGCAGAAGAATTTCTTGATTTAATTTCTCCAAACAGTAAAGTTGGAGTAATTAGTTTTGCAGGAACATCAACTGTAGAAACTGAATTAAGCAGCGAATTTTTAAAAGTAAAAAATGCTATAGGGGGTATAGAAGCTAGAAACATTGGCGGAACTGATCCAGGGGAGGCAATTTTAACAAGTACAAATCTATTTCTTCAAACTAATAAACCCGGGGTTATTGTATTATTGACAGACGGACAAGGTAATGTTGGCTTGTCATTGGAACAAGCTGTTAAATATGCGCAGGAAAAAGGAGTTTTAATTTATACTATAGGGGTGGGGACTGAGCAAGGCGGTATTTATGTAGGAAACGTTTCTTTAAAAATAAATGAAGAAAGTTTAAAATTTATTGCTGAAAGCACAGACGGAAAATACTTTAGGGCTGAAAGTGATAAGTCATTAAAAGATGCTTATGAGAAAATAGCAGCAATAACAGAAACTAGGATAAAAAGAGAACTTGGAATTCCATTCTTAGTCATTTCTTTATTATTGATTATGTTAGAATGGTTTATGATAAATACAAAATA
>JBBSWY010000028.1:0-1490 GCA_038046045.1 Nanobdellota archaeon | reverse complement strand
ATGTTGAATCTGCTTTAAGCGAAGAAAATTTGATAGTTAGAAAAAGAATGAATGATATTAAAATTAATCCCTCTATTGGAAAAACAGAAAAGGAATTAGATTCTTATTTGAAGAGTAGGGGTGTAAAAATTGCAAGAATGGTTAATAAAAGAACATCTTGATTTCTTTAAAGATTTAGAAAAATTAGGTATTAAAGAACTAGAAAATTTTTACAATAAAAAGAATAAAATTAAAGAAAATCCGTTAAGACAAAAACATTTGGCTGGTGGAGAAAATTGTTACAGAGAACCAATTACTAGCAATATTAGGTTAATTTACTATGTTCATGGAAATACTATATGGTTTTTAACTATTAATAAACATGATAAAGCTTATGAAGATTATAGAAAGAGACTTTATTCTTTAAAACAAAAGTACGGTTTAATTTGAGCAGGGAATTGTTTAAATATATTCTATAAAATGTATTTTAATTTACAATAATATATATATCATTTAATTAATATAAATCTATGTTCGATAAAAGTTTATCAGAAGCAAAATTAGAGGGAATCGGAGCAACAAAAATTCTTGAAGAGGCAATTAACCAAATAAAAAGTCTTTTTTTAAGTGATGCTTTAACGGATTTGAAATCAGATTATATAAAAGAGAGAATATCGAAAATTCGAACATTGTTAAATCTTGCAGATGCACGATTGAAATCTGCTAAATCCAAAATACCTAAAAATTAATTTTTAATTCTTTACTTTCAATTTTTCTACTATCGCACGTTTATCAATTATAGCAGAATTTCCAGAAGGATCTTCAATTATTATTTTAATTGGCATTTCTCCTAACTCAACTTTCCATAATTTTTTTAATAAATTTTTAGCTGCTTTTTTAACATTATCATCTTCTGTAATATCTCTTTCACCTTCAATTATTTTCTTAAATCTTTGTAAAACCCCTTCAATATTAGAGATATAACCTTCTGATGCTGGTCCAGGTTCGACTGACATTTTTAAAGCAGGAATTTTAATACTTGCTTGCCCTGATTTAACTACGCGAACATTTAAATCTTTTTTATTTTTTAATTCAAAAGTATATCTTGAAGGTTCTTTAGTTTCCTCAGATTCAATATCAGAAACATGATAATCGCAGTTCTCACATTTCATTAACATTAAGAAACATTTACCAAAATAAGGAATGTTATATTCTTCTTCAATCAAATTTAATTTATTTGTATGACATAATGGGCAAGGTTGATTTTTTAATTGATCCATAAAATTTAGAATTAAAAAACATTTATAAAGCTTTTTTAAGCAAAAAATTTATTCTGTTGCTTGAACGTCTTCTGTTTGTGTTGTTCTATAAATTTGAGCAAAACTTGGTGTAACAACAATCCAATCTTCTCCAAAACCAGCAATATCCCCTTCAATTGCATCACAAGTTTTCTTTAATTTATTTACAGCTCTTTTTAATTCAATAATATCTTTATCTTTTAATGGTTTTAT
>JBBSWY010000027.1:0-10408 GCA_038046045.1 Nanobdellota archaeon | reverse complement strand
TCTGTAGTAAAACACGCATAACTTACTTTATCACATTGGCCAACAGCTTTACAATTCCAATTTTGAGAATATCCTGGGTCAATAACTCCGCCTTGTAATCCAACTAAATTTAAAGCTTCTAGTCCCTGGCTGTTAATGCAATCCTGAACAAATGTTTTTAATGGTTCTATGGTTGAAGTATCAAATTTAACTTCTTCTTTTGTCTGTAATTTTAAACGCTCACCATATAAATAAAATACGAGTGCTAATACAACAACAATTAAAATACCAAGAATAGCAAAAACCGTAACCTGTCCTCTTTTATGCATAACAATTTTAAAATAGATTTATATATAAAATTTTGCTTTTAATCGTTAGCAACTCTTGGGGCTAAGATAAATTCTAATAACATTTTGTCAGTAACTTTGTAGCTTGCTTTTAATGGGTAATCTTTATTAAATTGCAAAACAACTTTATCAGCTAACTTGCTTCCTTTAATTATTTTTTTCAAATATTCAACAGAGTATTTCGCCTTTACTTTTTCACTAGAATTAATTGAAGTTTGATTATCTTTTAATAAATCAATTTTTGCGGTTGTTAAATTTCCTAAAGCTTCTATTGAAAATTTATCTTGGTCAACACTAAATGTAACAGAATCTGAAACTATTCCCATATCCTCTATAGCCTGGTCAAATAACATTGTGCTAGTTTCTATTTTTAATGGAAATTTTAAATCTGGAACTTTTTGATTTTTTTCTTCTAAATTTAATAGAGATAAATGAAATGTTCTTGTTGTATCTGATTTAAGCTCTAATTTAAGTTTATTATCCTGTACTTCTAATGTCATAACATCATCCGGATTAGCTCTTCTAAGAACTTGTTTTAAATTATCTAGATTAAGAGAAATTTCTAGTGGTTCTTTTACATTATACTCTGAAAAAGCTGAGCTTAATAATTTGAAAATAACCATGGAAACATTTGCAGGGTCCATTGCAATTAATTCAATTTTATCTTTATCGATTTTTAAAGTAGCTTCATTTACTAACTCACTTATAATCATCATTGGCTCTTTAAAATATTTTACATCATTTAATATTAGTTTCATTTTCTTTGCTTGCATAAAAAAGTATTTATTGCTTTTGGTTTAAAATTAATTTAACTTTATTGTATAATTGCTTATTCACATTACTTAAATCCTGGATAAAATCCGCTTGTAGGGTTCCATTATTATAATATCCAAATATTCTAACAAATGTATTTAGTTCAAGATTTGTCTCTATTATTACAGGTAGATTTCCTGTATTATCATTAATCACAATACTATTTTCATTCTTATCAACAATAAATCCAGAAATAGATACTTTAGAACTATTTTGTAATTTATTTATGAATGTTTCTTTATATGGGGGTTGCATTTAATTTAAATTAGAAGAAAAATAAATAAAGCTTGTGTTTAATTATTTAATAGCTTCTCCATTGATTATTGCATTTAACGCATCTAAAAAACATTGTTTCCCCTTCATCTGCTGCTCTGGTTTGTACCATCCAATAATAAGCTTTGTTATGGCTGCATTTAGGACAATTTGCTTCTGTTTTTGGCAAGGTCTCCATTGTCTTATCTATAATTTCTAGTTTCTTTGTTATATCTACTTTTTCTCCAATCTTTAACATCTTTTGTTGTTTTGGAGCATATCCACAACCAGTACAAGCTATTTTCCTTGGATCGTCCTTTTTGGGCGCAAGAATTGACCCACATTTCTGACAAAATAACATTTTAATTTCCTCCTCTAAAAACATTTATTAATTCTGTAAATCCAATTTTAAGCCATCCTAAGTAAGGTAATTTAAATAAAGCCTTTCCCACTATATTTTCTTTCATAATCTTTGTTTCACCTAACTGCGGATAAGATTGACAATTTGTTTTATAATTATCCCCTTTGGTTTGATAATAATTATTTTCTATATTAACTACACGATGGATTATTGGATTTTGTGAATTTCCCCTAAAAACTATGACATTGCCTTTTTTAATATTATCTGCGCCTTTTAAAAAGATTATGTCCCCCTTGTTAAAACCGTTTTTCATTATGTAATCTTGAAAATCTTCTTTATTAATATTAAATTCCTTATAACATAATTCTGCATTTTCCCAGTATTTATCAAAATTTTCATTATGCTCCATGCTGCTCGAGACAACAGCAACAACAGGGTAATTAGTTTGTAAGATTAACCCCAAACCGGGATAAATGATAAATTTAACCAGGATAAAAGCTAGAATAACATTAACTATCCAAGATAATAAAGAATCATCATGCCATATAAATTTCCATATTCTCTTAAAATTCATTTCAGTTTCTAAATTTCAAGCACATAAAAAGGTTTCTATTGACTAAAATATTTTAAAATATCTTCTTTATTCCAACCACTTCTTAATAATGCGTCCATTACATCTTTCTTACTAAACCCCTGTGATAAAGAATTTTTGATATATCTAGAAAGGTTTTCCTGGTTTATTGAATAAATAGCATTTCTTATCAGCATCATATTATATCCTTTGTTAATTAAATATTTTACAATGCTTTCTTTTGTATAATTTTTATTCATCAATGATTTTATAAGTTGTCTTAGCTGATTAAAGTCAACTTTTTCCTTTTCTGGTCTTTTTTTAATTACTTCTTGAGTTATTTTCTGATTTTGATCTTGTGAAAATAATTTGTTAATATCTTGGTTCATTACATTTTCTTGAGTTTCGGTTTGGGGAACATTAAATTCTTTGTTTAAATCGCCAATATCCTTTTCAGTTGGTTGTGGTGCTACAGGGATTTCAAGATTAGCTTCTTTTTTCTTTTTCAATTTTTTATAAAGAAAGATTCCTCCAACAATCAGTATTATTAATCCGGCAACAATGATAATTAAGGTTGTTAAAGATAAGTTAGTTAAATTTTCAAATACGGTGATATCGAGCAATGCATAACCTGTTGTACTTGGAATAAACTCACCTTGTTGTAATAATAAAAATACTATAAATAGAAAGAAAAATGAGTAAATAATTATAACAGAAACATTTGTATCATCTGCCATAATATAACTTAAGATTTATTATTTAAATAGGTTTTGTTTTAATTTATAAACTATCTTTGATTTCTTTTATTTTTTTCTTCAAACTTGCAACAGAATTTTGTAGGGCTTTTCTTGGATCTCCCTTACTAGTTTCAACAAGCATAATTGGATTACTTATTAATGGGTGTTTTATGTTATAAGCAGAAATTTCAACATCATCTTGATTCCATAATTCATCTCTAAGAGAATTACACAATGTATGGTCTTCCCCAACAATCTCAAACTCGATTCTGTTTTTTTCTTCCTTTAATATCTTAATTTCCATGAACTGTAGGCTAAAAAATTGATTTTTAAAGCTTTCTAATTCTTATTATTAATTAGATCGCCAATTGTTAATGCTTTATCTTTGAGATTAAGTTTTTCATTGGTCTCTTGATAAACTTCGATTAAAGTAATTTTTAGTTCTTTCTCAAGTTTTTTTGCCAATAACATTGTTGGTTGTAAATGCCCTGTTTCTAGCTTATGAATTACAGAGAGTTTTTCATCTAGTTTTCTTGCCAATTCTTCTTGCTTCAAATTAAATTTTTCACGAGCTTCCTTAACTAACTTAGGATAATCTGGATTTATTATGTTAATTATTTCAGTAGTCTTTTGTCTTATTTCTTTAACTTGTTGGGGCTGTTTTATCAATATTACTTTACCAAATTTAGCACATTTTTCACAAACATTTAACAAACTTCCTTCAACTATTGCTTTAACAAGATTTCCTGATTTACCGCATAATTCGCAATTTGCCATATTATTAATTTGTTAATTCTATTAAATCATCTAAATTTATTAAACTTTCTTGTTTTGTTTTATCGTTTATTATTAAAGTTGGTGAAGTATTAATATCATAATGTATTTTTAATGTTTCTAATGTTGGATCATCTTTAAAGCTTTTATCAAATGAAAATATATGGGTGTTTGGTTTTATTTTTATTAATGCATCTAGAACATTACCTTGTGCTAATGAATTACCTTCATTAATATCATAAAAGAATAATATTGTTGTGTAGTTGTAATTACATTCTTTTTTTAATGTTGTAAATAAACTATAAGCCTTTATTTCAAGTAAAAAATATTTTCTTTTTAAATAATTAAATTCATTTTCCTCAAATAAATTGGTAGTTTCATATTTATCAAGCAATCTCCCTATCTTTCCAACCTCTTCTGATAAAGCTTCGACTCTTGGTCCAGATAAACTGCATACATCTCCACCAAAAGTAGCTAAAAATTCTTTTTCAATATTATAACTCTCTATGTTTAATTCATTTTGATTAATATTAACAACAAGGTCATTAACTTTTGTTGTATCTAAACTTATTCCGAGTAACAAACCAGCTGTAAAGATTATAACTGAAAATCCCAAACTTATTAATAAAAATTTTTTGTAATTTATCTCTTTTACCATTTTCTCTTATTCCTTATTACTTCTTTATAAAATGCTGTTGCCCAGTGCAATGTTCTTAATAAGGGGTAAACTGTAAAATATATTAATATTGCTGGGTTTATCGTTATTTTTTCATTCATTGATTTATGGGCTTTGCTTAATAAAAAATAAGATAATAAAAGCGAGATTGATGATGGAAAAAGTAATTTTACATTTATATTGACTAATAATTCTCTTATAGAAGGAAAATTAAATAAATAAATAAAATTATTCTTTAATAAAAACAAATTAAAAAAAGCATTATATAGCCATGTGATTACACTATAACTTATTACAACAAATAAAACAATTATGGTAATAAAGGTTAAGGCATTTAATGGTAATTGAAATCTTCCCATTGCACCATATTTCTTATTCATAAACATCGTTTTGTATTTTAGATTATTAAAAATAAACCCACGAAACCATCTTATTCTTTGATTCCATAATTCCTTAAAATTACTTGGAACTTTTGTATATGTTATAGAATAAGGACTCATTTTTACAGAATAATTATTCGCGCGTAACCTTAAGGCAATTTCTAAATCTTCTGTAATGTTATTTTCATCAAAACCGTGTAATTTCTTTATTAAATTAGTTCTGTAAACACTTAACACTCCCGGAGTTATATGTAATGTATCTATTTTTGACATTAGTTTTCTAATAAATGTTGATAAAATGTACTCTAACCTTTGTATGTGATGATAAATATTTTGTGGATTCCTTATTTTTATTGAGCTTATTACAGAACCGGTTTTAGGATCATCAAAATAACTAATTATTCTTTTTAATGAATCTGGGTGAACTTCAGAGTCTGCATCTAAAACAGCGAAGAATTCTCCTGTAACATATTTTAATCCCGTGTTTAATGCTGAAGCTTTTCCTAAACCTTTGTGTTTGTTATTTACTAATATAACTTGTTTAAATTTCTTAACAACTTTAAAAGTATTATCTGTTGAATTGTCATTAATTACAATTATTTCAAGTTTATCTTTTGGATAATTTAAATTTAATATTGATCTTATTGATTTAGAGATATTTTTTTCTTCATTATATGCTGGAATTAATATGCTTACTTTAGGAAGTTTATCATTAATATTGTATTTATTCTCCTTATAATAAATTACTTGGATCCAAAATATAGATATCATTAATGCAAAAAAGGATGATATCCATAATGTTAATTCTATCATTCTTTAATTCTCCATATTTCTACTTCATCATTATAATATATTCTCTTATAAATATTTGCCGAATTAACTACAAATAACAATCCTTCATCTTCTTGATTCCATACTAAACCTTGTTTCATTTCTTTAGTTATTAATATATATTCAATATTATATTTTTTAACTAATTCTGAAGCTAAATCCGCATTCCTTGTATTAAGTAACAACTGAGAGTCTTGATAATGTTGATTTAACCTTGGAGCATATAAAAAGTTTGTATCCATTACATTTTTCTTATTCGCTATTGTATTAATTAAATTACCATAAGAATAATGCGAAAATACAACTGTTTTATCTGAATCATAACCCTTCAAATAGTTTAAAGCATTATATAAATTATTATTTGGCTTTTCTTGCGATACTTGATTAATAAAAGTTATTGCTGAAAATATTACTCCAATTATTAACAGCCACATCGTTAATCTTCTTATAGTTTCAGATTCCCACTTTGATCTCAATAAATGAACTATTCCTAAAGCTGCTAAATAAGCTAAGATAAAATTGATATAAACTATAAAACTTGGTAGAAAAAATAAAAATATTATAAATAAAAGTAAAGTTAAATAAACATAAGTATATTTGTATTTAAATTTCCATAAATAACTTATTCCGAAAAAGCTTAAGAATAATATAAAGATACTTGTTCCAAATTCACTTCCTAAATCTGAAAATAATGATTTATATTTTAAATACCTATCGAACTTAACTAATTCGAAGAAGCCATATTTTATTATTAAAGGTAAATAAATAATGATCAAAGAAGCTAAACTTGATAATAAAATTCCTTTGAATCTTTTAATATTATTTTCTTTTTTAAAATAAATAAAGCTTAATAATAAAATAAAAACAGAATATTGATAGCCAAAAAATGGAATTATAAAATATAATAAATATGAGATAAATTCAGAGGTTTTATCCTTTTTTAATGAAAGATATATAGTTAATAATAATATTAATGTAATTGCGGTAAATTTTGTATATGAAGTAAATATATAAATAAATGGCGGTGAAAGTATTAAAATTATTAATGACAAATAAATTACATTCGGTTCTATATAAAATTCCTTTAAGATTAAATAAAATAGGTATAATGAAATTAAAGCGAAAATTAATGGAATTATATAAACAACAAATCTTTCTGGTAAGAATTTAGTAAAAAATAAAAATACTAAAGGTTGTCCTAGTGAATAAGTAAAGATTCTTCCAGAATAACTTAAATCATCATAAGAGACATCATTGTTGTTAATTTTTTCAGCTAATCTAGAATATAAATAAGGATCTTCCCCAATATAGGTGTCTGAAGTCCTAATTAAATTTGGCACTATCAAAGCTATTAAAGTTAAAGCCAATAAAAAAGTTATTCTAGCAGATGACCTTGTAAACATCATTTTTTATCTCCTCAAAACATTTTTCATCTAAATAACGTAATTTTGTTATATTATACTTATCTTTTACATATTTATCTATAAATATGTATTTAGAATTATATTTTCTTAATGCTTCTAATGCTTTTATTTTAGAAATACCTGAATAAACCACATTAACATCCTCAAATCTTTCTTCTGCATTTCTAGATAACAAGAAATTGCTATCAATAATATTCTTCCTTTCTGCTATTGCTGTTAATGTATTTCCTAATTCTAATGGGACTAAGATTGTAGCATCTTCTTCTATATTATCTTTAATCCATTGAAAAGATTTTATTTGTGAATCATAATTTTTAAGAGAACTTGCTTCAAGATAAGATGGAATTACCGAAAGAATAATAATTAATAAAACTATAAATAAAGTTACATATTTTTTTAAATAAGAGAATTTTGTTAAAGATAAATATGCATAAATTTTAGATATTGTTAAAGAGGATATTAAAATCAAGAATATACCTAAAAATAACACCCCCGTTTGAATATTTAAAATTCTTAATGATAATAATAATGATGTTGCTAATATTGCTGCTGTTAATAATATAATTGAATCATTTTTTTCACGGAACAATCCAAAAAATATTCCTAAACTACCCAAAATAATAGGCAAGGCGCTAATTAAATAAATTCCTTCTAGGATATTTAAATTTTTGAAATAAACATTAAATAAAGAATCCGGGATATTCTGCCATATTATATTAAAACCATATTGCAAAAATAAATTTCTATATAATAGAAAATTAATTAAAAGTATTAAAAAGAATGAAAAGATTATAGTCTCTTTTTTATATTTTGAAATAAATAGAGATTCTGTGTTGGATAAAATTAAATAGAAAATTAATGAGAATATAAATAGAAATGATGATGCGTGTATAAATGGGAGCAAGAAAGATAGGATTAAAAATAAATTAAAGTATTTTTTATTTTCAAGATTCATCAAGCATAAATATAAAATTAAAATTATAGGAA
Source organism: Nanobdellota archaeon (assembly GCA_038046045.1). Classification (GTDB taxonomy): domain Archaea; phylum Nanobdellota; class Nanobdellia; order SCGC-AAA011-G17; family GW2011-AR20; genus GW2011-AR20. The sequence goes on along the minus strand of JBBSWY010000027.1, from coordinate 2,276 downwards.
TTACAAAAGAATAAATCGAAATTTGATTTACTGAATCTCGAATTTCTATTGGGATAAAAGCAGCAAGAAAAGCCGTTAATAAACTTGAGGTATTATCATTGGTTATTTTTTTGGCGATTAAATATATTATTACAACGATACTAGATGCCATTAATGCTGGAATTATTTTTAGATAAAGTGGAATAAATGAAAATAAAGCTAATAAAACATGGAATAATTGCGGATAAAAATAAAAAATTTCATGACCACCATAACTTAACTTATCATAAAACATTGGTAATTTGTTTTCTATAATATGATTAATTAAACGAGAATGATAATAAGATTCGTCACTGCTAAAACTTTGTGTAGAAAAAGTAAAATACAGCCTAAATGCTAAGGTAAGCAATAAAATTATGATTAAGATTGTATTATTCTTGAGTTTCATTTTCCTTATTAACCTGAGAAAATTTTTCTTTTAATTCCTTATCAACAACATCAAAATATTCATAAAATTTTGAAGTAGTTTTAATTAATCTAGTTCTTCCAGATTTTTCACTTTCAATAAATTGCAGTTCTGAAAGTTTGGCTACATGTTCATAAGCTGTATTTCCTCTCATTTTTACAATTAAACTTTGTAATACCGGTTGTTTATATGCGATTAAAGCTAAAGTTTCCTGTGTTGGCTTATCTAATTCTGTATCTCTTAATAATTGGGTAGTTAGATGCATGTGCTCTTTTCTTATTGTAAACTTATATTGATTACCTTGCTGAATTATTTCCAATGAAGAGTTTCTTGAATTATATTCTTGTATTAATGTATCTAATGCTGTTTTTATTTCATCATGAGAGGTTATTCCAATTAGATTAGAAATATCTTCTACTGATAAATATTTCCCTGTAGTAAATAATACTGCCTCTACTTTATTCTTGATATCTTGCATAAATAGAAGTAATAAAATTAACTTTTAAAGTTTATTGATTTAAGGCAAATCTTAATATTGAAGCTATTCTGCCTAGTTCTTTCAATTGCTTGCCTTCGGGGGTATCTATAGAGATTATTTCTACGTTAGTATTAAATTTATCAGCTATTGCTGTTAGTTCGTCTGTAGTTTCATCGTCTAAGTCTTCTGAAAGTAATAATAAATCAACTGCACCATATTCTAGAGCTTTTTTAGTTCTCTCTTTGCCATAGGTTGTTTTTTCAGGTTCTTTAGCTAACATTGTAAAGAATCTGTTAAGTATGTTTTTCTCTTCTGTAATTATTTCTTTCGCTAATAAATCATGGCTTTTATCAACTAGTTCGTGTAATCCAAATTCTCCCGTGTAACTTAAATCTTTAATTCCAACAACCTTTTTCTTAACCTCATTATTTAAATAATCCCCATCAAAAAATGTATATTTCGTAGGACCGGGACCACCGACAATAATTCCTTTTATCTCTAATTTATTATAAAATTCCTTGTTGCAATATTCAGCAACCCTTTGATAAAAATCATGCGCAGCTCCTTCTCTTAATCTAGCGAAGCGAGCTTGCGATTGTCCACCTGCTTTTATTTTTCCAGGAACCCCAGAAGTCATATTATTTAATTCAATTACCAATGTGCCTTTTAATAACCCAATTGTAGCTTCTCTATTATCAAGAACAATTAAACCATAAAAATCTTTAACTTCTAATTGTTGCTTTAAAATATCTAAAACAAATGTTTGATCACATCTATACAATCTAGTTGCTATTGGGTCTGGTGGTTCAATGCTCCAAACTTTTAAATCTGTTTTTCCTTCCTGTGATGCAATATTTCCAGCGAAAACAACTAAACCATTTTCAGGGGTTTTTTTATATAATCTTAGATGCCTTATTGCTTTTTCTAAACTATCTATAACATGTAATCTTGTTGTTTTATCTTTAATATTTTCAGCTGTTCCTTGTTCTTGTTGTAAATGCTGTATTATCTTGATCATTTCATAACCTGTGGGAACATAAACAGAAATTAACTCGGTATGTCTTCCTCTAACACCTTCTAATTCCTTGATAAAACGTTTTAATTTTTGTTTTTTCTTTGTATCCATTTTAAAATTCTATATTAAATTTTTCTCCAAATATTATATTCTTGGCATTTGTAACAGCTTTAAAATCCGCAAGTATATGCTTAAGCTCTTGATGTTTTGCCTTTTCTAAAATAATATTAACAGGTTCTTTTAAAGATTTATTGTTTTTAGATTTAAATTGTCTTACTTGAGATATTAAAGAAATTAGTTCATCTCCGATTTTTTCTGATTTTTTATTAATTAAATTT
>JBBSWY010000026.1:0-1551 GCA_038046045.1 Nanobdellota archaeon | reverse complement strand
TATTATTGGGAATAGAAAATAAAGGCAAGGAAAGAAAAAGGGTTTATTTTGATGTTATTTAATACTAAAAACTTAAAATTATAGGTTTTTGTATACTCTTTTTCTATGATCAATATATCTTACAAAAATTGTTGGTGGTTTAGTAGAATATATTAAATCAATTAAAGCTCGATAATCCCCAATTCTAATCTTATAGCCATACATATTATCCTTTAATGGTTCTATTCCTCTACCGGTTTCACCAACATAAGCCAGTTTTTTAATGATCCTTTGTGTAATTTCTTTTGCAAGTTTTTCTAATTGTTCTTCAGCTTTTGGATCATATCTAACATCATACATTATGAGAACTTCTTTTCTATTTCTTTTTGTGTTTTAAATTCTTTTAGGGGTCTTTTTCTAGATTCTTTAATTTGTAATTTTACCCCATCTCTTAAATCTAGAGTACCCTCTTCTAAAATCTCTTTAATATCCTCAAGTTCTTTTTTCAAGGAAAGAACATTTTCATTAATTTTCTGCAAGGTTACCATTTCCATATTAATAATTCAAATTTTATATTTTATATACTTTTCTGTTTCATATTATTTTGATGTAGTTAGTTTATAATTAATAGAAAAGCTTTAAAACACCAAAATACTCTAATGTCTATATTAAGGAGGATTAAAATGAAGAAGATAATCTCTATTTTACTATTATTTATTTTTCTAGCTAGTTTTATGAATGTAGGTGCACAAGAGGAAACTGAAACTTCTGATGTTGAAGATATAGATGTTGAACAAGTATTAGATGAAACAACCTTGACACAAGATGAAGTTGGTTTAACACCAGATAAAACAGGTTATGGTTTAAAAATTGCTATTGAAAAATTAAGATTAGCATTGTCATTTAGTAAAGAAAGAAGAGCAAGATTAGCATTACAATTAGCTGATAAGAGATTAGAAGAAGCAAAAGTAATGGCTCGTTTAAATAAATTAGAGGGATTACAAAGAGCGAAAGAAGAGCATCGTAAATTAGTCCAAAAGGCTAAAGCAGAATTGGAAACTCTTGGGGATGATGAAGATGATTTAGATTTACAAAATGAAGTTGAAGATGAATTAGAAGATCAAGAAAATAAAATTGAGGATCTTGAAAATGTAGTTCTTATTAAAATTAAAGGATTAACAGAGGAACAAAGAGCTAAGTTACTTGAGTTAGTTCAAAGTTTTAGAAGCGAAAATACAGAAATTAAAATTAAGGTTAAGGATAATAAAGTAAAGATAAAGGCAAAATTAAAGACTAGAGGTGTAAATGAAACTGAATTAGAGGAAATAGAAGAAGAGGTTGAATTTGAAGAAAGAGCTGAGAGATTTGCTACACATCAAGTTGAACAATCTGAAAAAATGTTTAACCTAGCTTCCAGATTAATTGAGAAAGCTCAAAGTAAAAAAAATATAACAATTAGCCAAGAAACTCTGGATTTAAAAGCAGATGCTGAAGAAAAATTAAATGAAGCTAAAACAGCATTAACAAATAAAGAATTCAAAGAAGCAGTTGAACTTGCTAGGGAAAGTAAAA
>JBBSWY010000025.1:0-2813 GCA_038046045.1 Nanobdellota archaeon | reverse complement strand
ATATGCATGATAAAATTTATGAGATGCTTATTAGCAAAGATGAGATTACTTGGCAAAGCTTAATTTATGATTTAATTAAAAGTGAACAGTTAAATCCCTGGGACATTGACATTAGCATACTAAGCAATCGTTATATTGAAACATTAAAGCAATTAAAAGAAGCTAATTTCTTTATTTCTGGCAAGGTATTATTGGCAGCAGCATTAATATTAAAGATTAAATCTGAGAAATTTGTTAATGAAGATTTTGCTAATTTTGATAATTTACTATACCCTCAAAGCTTAAATGAACTTGAACTATATGAAGATACCCCAAATCCGTATGCTCATTATAATAAACCAGAATTAACAATAAGAACACCATTAGCAAGAAAAAGAAAAGTTACTTTAAATGACTTAATGGGTGCATTGCAAAAAGCCTTAGAAGTAAATAAAAGAAAAGTAATGAGAAGATTGTATGAACAGGAGGTTAATGTTAAAATTCCAGAAAAAAAAGTTGATATCTCTTCGTTAATAAAAAATATTTATGATAGAATTCTAGATTTCTTTAAATATAAAAAAGAAACATTAACCTTTACTAAATTAGTTCCAAGTGAGAAAAAAGAAGACAAGATCTTAGCGTTTATTCCATTATTACATTTAGATAATCAAGAAAAAATTAATTTAACTCAAGAGGAACTTTTTGGTGAAATTTATATCGAGATGAAAAAATAAAATGGACATATTTGCACATTTCTTTTGGACTTATGCATTATTTCATAAAACTAAGAAACCTTATTTAACTGCATTTTTTGGAATATTGCCAGATTTATTATCATTTGGTTTATTATTTATGATAAATATATTTTCAGGAAAATCATTTTTTACCAGAGGACCACCTGATCCAGCCACGGTTCCAAGTTTTATTACACAATCTTACAATTATACACATAGCCTAATTATATTTGCAATTATTTTGTTAATAATTTATTTACTAACTAAAAAATTTTATATATTTTTATTAGGATGGCCTTTTCATATTTTATTAGATATTCCGACGCATACAAATAGATTATTCCCAACACCATTTTTATTTCCCATCTCAAATTATGTATTTAATGGAATAAGTTGGGGTAATCCCATATTCATTAAAATCAATTATTCTCTATTATTACTAACTTATATTTTTATTTTCAGAAAAAACATTGCAAAACTTTATAAATCATTAAAAAGGTGAAATATTATGGATATTATAAATAAAATTAAGCAGATATTATTTAATCCTGAAAAATTCTTTCAAAATTTAAAAGAAAAAACAATCCAAGATGCTTTATTATATTTTATTGTATTATCTGCATTTAGTACTATAATGGGCTATATAATTACTGTAAGTTTTGGCAGAGCTTATATTGGAAGTATAATGAACTTGCTTAATTTAAACGTGCCTTTACCAGAATTTAATGCATTAAGTTTAATTCCACAAGTAATTCTTGCATATATTCTTGGGGTGCTTGTAAATTTTGTTATAGCTGCAATTTTATATGTTTGGTTATTAATCTTTGGTGGAAATAAAGGTTATAATAAATCATACCAATTATATATTTATTCCTATACTCCGAGTACATTATTAAATTGGATTCCTTTTTTAAGTTTCTTTACCTGGATTTATTCTTTTGTATTATTAGTTATAGGAACAAAGAAAATCTATAATTTTTCAACAGCAAGAGCAATCTTAATATATTTAATACCTTTAATATTATTATTTATATTCTTTTTATTCATTTTTGCAATTGTGCTTACATCTATTGATGGTTCTAGTATAATGCCTTTTAATTATTAGAACTTCTTGAATTTTAAAATTAATTCTGTAACTGTAAGTAATTTCTCTTTTCCAGTTTTCATGTCTCTTAATTTTATTTTATTCTGCCTTAACTCATCTTTTCCAATAATAATAACATAAGGAATTTCATATTTACTAGCATATTCTAAATTTTTGCTTATCCCGCGTTCATTTAAGTCAATATCAGATTTTAAATTACCTTGTCTTAATTTATTTAATATAGCTAAGCTTTTATCCAAAGTATTAATGGGAATAATATAAAATTCTACAATTGATTTTTCTTTGTTTTCTTTTACCACATCTTTAATTACATTTATACCAAAACTAATTCCCACTGCTGGAATATCTTTATTATCTAGAAAAGAGCCGATCATTTTATCATATCTCCCGCCAGCTGCAATGCTAGATTTAATTTCAGAATTTTTTAGATAAACTTCAAATATTGTTCCAGTATAATATGCTAAACCACGAGCTAAACTTATATCGAGTTCTAGATTTTTAACATTTAATAACTTAGAATATTTAATTACTTGATTTAATTCTTCTATTCCTTCTTTGTTTTTAATAACTTTCTTAATATCTTTTAAATCATTTGTAAAAATTAAATTAAGTAAATTATCTACATTCTTAAATCCCTTTTCCTTTAATTCTTTTTTTACACCCGAAATTTCTATCTTATCTAGCTTATCTATACTTAGAATTATACTTTCTCTTTTATCTTGAGGAATTTTAAAACTTTCAAGAATTGCATCTAGTACTTTTCTATTATTTACTCTTATAATAAACTTTAAATTTAACCTTGAAAATATTTCAGAAGCAATAGCAAGCATTTCTGCATCTGCCAGCATATTTTTACTTCCTATCGTATCTGCATCACATTGTGTAAATTCTCTATATCTTGCTAATTTAGTTGGACCATCTCTAAAAACTTGACCTATCTCATATCTTTTAAATGGCATTTTTAAATTTGGATTCATTGCAATATATCTTGCTAA
>JBBSWY010000024.1:0-4157 GCA_038046045.1 Nanobdellota archaeon | reverse complement strand
TTTATGGAATTAGAGGCATTACGTCATTCTTGTGCACATCTATTGGCTAGTGCAATTAAGGAACTTTACCCTGATGCGAAAATGGCTATAGGCCCCGCAATAGAAGATGGTTTTTACTATGATTTTGATAATATAAATATTAGTGAGAAAGATCTACCAAAAATAGAATCAAAGATGCAGGAAATAGCTAATAAAAAGTTAAATTTTGAAAAAACATTAATGACAAGAAAAGAAGCTGAGAAATTTCTTAAAGACCAGCAATATAAACTAGAATTACTAAAAGATATTCCAGGAGAAAAAGTTCAATTCTACAAACATGGAAATTATTATGATTTATGCAAAGGGGGGCATTTAAAAAATACCTCTGAGATTAAGGCATTTAAATTAACTAAGATAGCACAGGCATATTGGAAAGGAGATAGCAAGAATAAACAACTTACCAGAATATATGGAACAGCATGGACTTCAAAAGATGAACTTAATTCTTATTTAAAAAAATTAGAGGAGGCTGATAAGAGAGATCATAGAAAATTAGGAAAAGAACTTGAGTTATTTATGTTTAATGAAATTTCACCAGGGGCTCCTTTTTGGCTGCCTAATGGAATGATTATTTTTAAGGAATTAGAGAAGTATTGGAGAGAAATTCATGATAATAATGGTTATAATGAGATTAATACACCAATAGTTGTTAAGGAATCTTTATTCAAGAAATCCGGGCATCTAGAACATTATAAAGAAAACATGTTTCCATTGAATTTTGAGAAGGAAAATTATTATCTTAAACCAATGAATTGTCCTGAAGCAACTTTAGTTTATTCTTCAAAATTAAGAAGCTATAAAGACTTACCAATAAGGTTAAGTGAAATAGGAAGGTTATTTAGAAATGAATTAAGCGGTGCATTAGGCGGATTATTTAGAGTAAGACAGTTAACAATGGATGATGCTCATATATTTTGTACAGAAAACCAAATTCAAGAAGAGATTACAAATGTTTTAAGTTTAGTAAATAAATTTTATTCAACCTTTAATTTTAAACCAAATTTTTATTTAGCAACTAGACCAGAGAAAGCCTTAGGAGATAAAAAAATATGGAATATTGCTGAGAAGGCTTTGGAAAATTCATTAAAACTTAATAAAGTTAAATATGAAGTTAAAGAAAAAGACGGGGCTTTTTATGGTCCTAAGATAGACATTCATATTAAAGATTCTTTAAACCGCGACTGGCAGCTTGCAACAATACAATTAGATTTCCAAATGCCTCAACGTTTTGAATTAAGTTACGAAGGAAAAGACGGAAAGAAACACACCCCTGTTATGATTCACAGGGCAATATTCGGAAGTTTTGAAAGATTTATCGGAATATTAATTGAACATTTCTCTGGAAAATTCCCTTTATGGCTAAGTCCTGTTCAAGTTATTGTAATGAATGTTAATCAAGATAACTTGAAATTTTCTAATGAAGTTGTAAGAAAATTAAAAGAAAATAATATTAGAGTAGAGATAGATGATAGAAATGAAAGTATTCCTAGGAAAGTTAGAGAATCTCAATTAAGAAAAATCCCATATGCTATTACAATAGGGGACAAAGAAGTTAAAAATAGAACTCTAGCTGTAAGAACATTAGACGGAAAAGTTAAGTTTGATGTTAAACTTGATTCTTTTATCAAAAATATTTTAAAAGAAATAAGGGACAAGGAAATTAAATGATTAACGAATACAAGCAATTAATTAATGACGAGAAATTTAAATCTTGGCATAATAAATACAAAGATTCTTATTTATGCAGCGTTTTTTTATTAAAAGATGAAGAAAAATCATCTGGCTGGCAGTTTGATTATTATTTACAAAAGAAAAAGAGAATGACCACATTTATAGTTGATAAAAATATAAAAATGAATAAGGACCAAAAAATATTTTCTACTTCTGATAAAATAGATAAGATTAATTTGCATGATATTAAATTTAAATTTGATGAAGTTGTTAAATTAGTTATGCCTAAGTATAAAAACAAAAAATTTGTTAAAGAAATTATTATTATACAAAGCTTAAACTCGAAATTATTATGGAATGTAAGTTTAGTAACAACTGATTTTAATCTGATTAATGTTAAAATTGACGCAATAAATGGGAAAATATTAGAAGAAACAAGCTCAAGTTTATTACAATTTAAAACTAGTTAATTTCTATTTTCTTACCATCTGTTCCTAAATGAACGGTTTTATTTAATTTATAACCAAGTTCTTCTGCCAAAGTTTCTAATCCTTTTGTTATAGTTCTATCACCATGTATTGGTAGAATATGTTTTGGTTTTAATAAATTAATCATATCGCGATGATCTTCTCTGGCTGCATGACCCGAAATATGAATATCCTTAAAAATTCTTACATGAAACTGCTTTAATCTTTTTTCTAGATTTTCTCTATTCTTAATTGTCAATTTAGTTGGAATCGTTCTACAAGAAAATATTATAATATCATTTGGAAGTAAGTCAAAATGAATATTTTTCTTATTAGCAATGCTGGTTAATATCGCGTCCGGTTCACCTTGATTTCCTGTACATACAATTAAATAATCTCCCCTGCCGTCTTTTTCAATTTGTCTTAATTTTTTCTTTACTAATGACCTAAACCCAATTATTTTAACGTATTTACTAAAATTAACTAGATTGGATTTTTCAGCTGCTGTAACATAATTAGCTAAACTTCTTCCCAAAAATACAATCTTTCTATTAATTGATCTTCCAAATTCTATGATACTTTTTAAACGGGCAATATGACTTGAAAACGTAGTAATAATTATTAAATTTCCTTTGCTTTCAGTTCCCAATAATACATCTTTTAGCATTTCCTTGGCAACTCTTTCAGAAGGTGTTTTTGCATTTAAGTTAGAATAAAGAGAATCCATAATCAATAATAAAATTCCTTTCTCAGCTAAATGTTTTAATCTTTCATAATTTGGCTTATTCCCAATTACAGGATAATTATCTAACTTAAAATCATTCGCATAAACAATAATTCCATATTTAGTATGAATAGCAACTAAAACCGTTTCTAGGGTGGAATGTGTAATATTAATAAATTCAACTTTAATATCCTTAGAAATTTCAAAATGAGAGTTAATATTTACTTTCTTTAATCTTTCATCCAATTTATATTCATGCTCTTCAAGTAATTTTTTTAAAACTTCTATTGTGTATGGCGTACCAATTACAGGACAGTCATAATGTCTTGCTAAAAATGGTGCAGCTCCTATATGATCTAAATGACAATGTCCAAGAATAATTGCTTTTACTTTGTCACGATAATTTTCTAAAATTTCATCATTTGGAATTGCACCAATTTTGATTAAATCTTTTGTTGTTAATTCTCTAGGATCTCCTTCTTCATATTCCAATACTGCAGGTAAGTATAAACCCATATCTAAAATTATTATTTCATCATCTACTTTAATGGCAGTCATATTTTTTCCTACTTCACTATAACCACCGATTGTAAATACTTCTATCATTATAGTTTAATTCTTTGCCCTATTTTTATATCTTTTGTAAAATCAGATTTAAACTCTAAAACATATTTTGCTTTTTTATTTGGTATAATTTTCAAAGTAAATGGTTTAATATTTCTTTTAATTTCAATTACTTTTCTATTTTTATCTAAGAAAACAATATCAATAGGATAAAAAACAAATAAAGTATGCAAGATTTCTTGTTTATAGTTTTTTAAAACTGCAACTTCATTTTCTTTTAAATTACGAAACATTAAACCGAGGTATTTATTATGAAGTTTAAAATTAAACATTTAAAAAAAGAAAAAGAATTATTCTACTACCCCAGATACTGTTAATTTGATAGTATGCGTTACTCCTGCTGGACTTGCATACGCAACCTCTACAGTTCCCCCGTACTTAACCCCGGTAGCACCCGGACTTACTGAACAACCAAATGTAGTTGCTGCTCCAGAAAGGACGCTTGTAAGTGCATTTCCACTTACAGTGGTACATGAAATACCTCCACCCAAAGAATTTGCATTTAATTTGACACCTGTTGCTGAACCAGCTGGATATAGTAATACTATGGTATTGGCATTTGCTGTTGTTCCAGTAACTAACTTTAATTCACATGTTGTAAAAGGTGCAACAGCTACACAACTACTGCCTAA
>JBBSWY010000023.1:0-2940 GCA_038046045.1 Nanobdellota archaeon | reverse complement strand
CATAATTTAATAATTGAATTAAGAAAACTTGCAAGTAAACAAAAAGTTAGATTATGGAAAAGAATTGCAGAAGATTTAGAAAAACCAACAAGACAAAGAAGAGAAGTTAATTTATACAAAATAAATAAGCATACAAGACAAGGAGAAACCGCATTAGTTCCAGGAAAGGTTTTAAGTTTAGGAAACATAGATAAAAAATTAACAATTGCAGCATATCAATTCTCAAAACAAGCCAAAGAAAAAATAAGTAAAACAGGAAAAGCAATTTCAATAAAAGAATTAATAAAAGATAATCCAAAAGGAAAGAAAATAAGAATAATAGGTTAAAATGATAATAAATGCAGAAGATACAATTTTAGGAAGGTTAGCAAGTTATGCAGCAAAACAAGCTTTACTCGGAGAAAAAGTGATTGTTGTTAATTGTGAAAAAGCAATTATTACAGGAAATAAAAAATTTATACTAGAAGAATATAAGGCTAATATCAGCAGGGGAAATCCATTTAAAGGACCATTTTATCCAAGAAGATCAGATATGATTGTTAGAAGAACTATAAGAGGAATGTTACCAAGAAAAAAATCTCGCGGAATGGAAGCTTATAAAAGAGTTTTTTGTTATTTAAGTGTTCCAGAAAATTTAAAAAACGAGAAAATGATTAATTTAGAAGCAAATGTTAATAAATTGAAAAGCTTAAAATATTTACAATTAAAAGAAATATCAAGAATTGTCGGAGGGATGTAGAAAATGAATAAAAGTATAGATTACGTTTTAAGGGAATTTGAATATCATGGAGTAAAATTTGAGAAACAAGATGAGACTACTTTGATAGCTTTAAGGAAATATCAAATTGGAATTCAAAAGATTGAGTACGTAGCTCCAAATTTATGTTTGTTATATCCTACAAAAGAAACTCCAGAACCATATGTATTAAAGATGCTAAAAGATAGATTAGAAAGAACCGAGAAACAATTAAGATTTTGCAGTATTCAAGTAATGTTTAAAGATGAAAAAGATTTAAATCCAGAGACAACATCAAAAACCATACAGCAATATTTTGCATCAAAATTAAATGGATTAGAACAAAAATTATAAAATGACAGCAAAGAAAGTAGTTCATGTTTCAGGTAAAAGAAAGAAAGCAATAGCACGAGCTACAATTACAAATGGAAAAGGACAGATTAGAATAAATAAAAGATTACTTCAACTTTACAATCCAAGACTAGCAAGAATGAGGATAATGGAACCTTTGTTAATAGCCGGAGATGATGTTATGAATAGAGTTAAGATTGAGGTTGATGTCAGGGGTGGTGGATGGAATGGACAAGCTGAGGCAGCAAGATTAGCAATTGCACGTGGCTTGGTTCAATTTACAGGAAATAAACAATTAGAGAAAGAATTTTTAAATTATGACAGACATTTATTAGTTGCAGATATTAGAAGAAGAGAAGCTAGAAAACCAAATACACATTCTAAAGCTAGAGCGAAAGTTCAAAAAAGTTATAGATAAAGGAGAAAAAAATGATAATACCACTAAGATGTATAAGCTGTTCAAAACCCGTCGGTCACTTATGGGCAAAATATAAAGATAGAACTGCAAAAGGTGAAGACCCAAAAAAAGTAATGGATGATTTAGGATTAGAAAGATATTGCTGCAGGGCATTATTCCTAGGACATGTGGATTTATTGCAAGATATAATTGAATTTAAAAAAGATTAGTAATTTATTAAAGAATTATTTAAAAAATTATTTGCTTTCTTTAAAACTTCTTTTACATTTTTAAAAGTTAATTTTTCTAAGGCTTCATTATAATTTAACCAAGAATAATTTAGATGTTCAAAACTTAATTTTACTTTTTCATTATTCGTTTTAGCTAAGAAATAAACAACTTCTTTGCTAATTAATTCACCTTTTTCACGAAAAAAGAAATTTGTTTTTTCTTTAAATCCAGAAATAATTTTAACATTAAGATTAGTTTCTTCTTTTATCTCTCGTAATGCAGCTTCTTCCTCCGTTTCATCTTTTTCAACTAAACCACGAGAAAAATCCCAATGACCCAAACCATATTGCAATATTAAATATTTTATTTCTTTATCTTTAATAAATACCACAGCACCAGAGGATTTTTGTTTTATCATAATTTTAGAATTAACTTTAAATATAAGTAGTTTTTCTTTTATAAAAATGAGAGATGATTCATGGTTAAGAAATAGGATGCTTGAGATATGGCAATTAAGATTTATGGATGTTCCAATGTTAAATGAGGTTAAGATTAGATTTAAAGGAAAATGGAAATTAAAATTTGGCCATATTAGAATGAAAAATAAGATTACAGAAATTATTGTTAATTCTTTATTTAAACATGAAGACGTTCCTCAATATATAGTTGATTTAACAATTGCACATGAATTAATACATTATTCACATGGTTTTCAAAGTCCTTTAGAAAGAAAATTTAATTATCCGCATCAAGGCGGAATTGTAAGAAAGGAATTAAAGAAACGCGGATTTAAAGACGCAATGGAACTTGAAAGAAAAATTTTTAGAAAAGAATGGCCTGAAATGTTTAAAAGAATCAAGATTGAATAATTATTTACTTAATCTTCTTCTATAATTTTCAATAATTATCTTTTCAACTTCTCCAATATCATTTTTTAATCCGAAAAGTTTTACTCTACTAGGCGACGATCCAAGTTTCCCATTACATAATACGAGAACATTACTACCAAATTTATAAGCTTGAACAGATTCTTCACTCACTAAAGGCATGTAGAATAGTTCTTCTACACCGCCAAGATTTTTCATCATATCTCTAAATGAAATATAATTAAAAGCACCATAACCATCAAAACCAGAATTTATTTCTTTCTCCATAAAAATAATTACTAAAGAAAATTATATAAAGTTAACTTTTATTAAATCTCATATATTTTTTACAATTAAAA
>JBBSWY010000022.1:0-3052 GCA_038046045.1 Nanobdellota archaeon | reverse complement strand
ATCTGTAATATGAATTATTGAATTATTATAACTAGCGTAAATGTATGCTATTCCCCATTTAAATTTATCTTGATTCATTCTTTCTTTTCCTCTTTAACTTCTTCTGTTTTTTTCTTTTTACTTTCTTTAACTTCTCTTTCTTCTTTACTTAATTTATTTTTTTCATTGATTAAAGCCCTTTCTGGATTCTCTGGGCTATTAAAACTTGATTTTTCAATATAAGAAATTTTATTTTCATCATCTATGGGAACTAAGTAACTTGGAACTGTAATTTTTTGTCTGTTTATTGCAATATGACCATGTACAATTAATTGTCTGGCTTGTTTAGTTGTTCTTGCTAATTCTTTTTTTAATAATAAAGTTTGTAATCTTCTGTTTAAAATATCATGAACATTTAAACCAAGAACATCTTCCCTGCTAGCATCTTGTTTTAATAATCCAAGTTTATTTAATCTTGCAAGTAATTGTTGTAATTCTCTTTGATCATTTTCTGTTTTAATACTTGAAAGAGATTTAGCTTGATGAGCAAAATTTTTTAATAATGATTGTGCTTTCCAAATTTCTTTTTTATTTTTCAATCCATATTCCTGAACTAAAGGACGTTCTGCAGCAATTCTAGAAGCCTGCCAGGGATGCTTAGGGCGTAAATATTTCCTACGAATTTTTTTTGGATCTCCCATTTATTTTTTCCCCTTCTTCTCTTTTGCAGCTTCAACTTGTGCTTTTGAGACTGTTTTTCTTTGAACTCCGACGCTAACACCTGTTCTAAAGTGACTTCTAGTTCTTTGTCCTCTTACAGGCTGGCCAATAGAATGTCTTATTCCTCTGTAAGATTTAATTTTCTTTAATCTTTTAATATCTAATTCCTTGCTTAATGTTAAATCAGCTCCGGTTAAATGCAAATTTTTTCCTGTCTCATAATCCTTTCTTCTGTTTAATAACCATGTGGGAAGTTTTTCGGGGTTATCAACTAAATTCTCTATTTTTTTAACCTCTTCATCGTTTAAAGTTCCTATTTTTCTGTTAAAATCTAGGTTTAAAGTATTACAAATTGCATTAGAAAGCATAAAACTTACACCCTTAATTTTTCTTAAACCATTATAAATATCTTTAGTACCCATTATATCGACATCAGCGATTCTAATGATACCTTTTACATTTTCCATTTTTAGTTAAAGCTTAAGAAGTGGTTTATAAAGTTTACGTTAGTTAAACTTTTATACTTTGCCAATTTTAAAAAAATATGCCTATAGAATTAAAAATAAAATCAGAAGACCTATCAAATGATGATATGGTTAATGTTTTCAGATTATTTTGTAAAGCTTTTGAAATTAAATCGAATAAAATAAATGACGAATTCTTTAAAACTCGTGCTTTAGAAGTTATGAAAAAATTCGGATTAGATTACAGACCATATATGGGTGCTAAATTCTTTGGTAAAGAATATACCAATTCAATAATATTTCATGGTTATAGTCAACAACAAGATCCAAATTATAATTTAAAAGATAAAAAATTTCAAGATTTAGTAAAAGATTATTTTAATAAAAAATTTAAAGGTTATCCAACAAATTTTACATTAAAATTAGAACAATTTGGTGTGTATACTAGCCCTAGAGGTAACATTAAAGAAAGATTTGATGAATTGTTAGAACATGCTAAAAGAAATAATATTCCATTAGAAAATATTGTTGAATTAGAAGGTTGTCCTGAAACAGATGAGATAGATTATATTTTTTTAATGGATGTTGAAAAAAATTATGTTAATGAGATTGTATTTAAAACTACCACTTAATTATTGTCCAACAAACAAATTATACTTATCCTCACCTTTCAATTCCAATAAAATTCTCTTTGCAATTGTTTTTTCAGGATCAGGCATTAATTTAACTCTAGATTTAATATCTTCAAAATTTTCAAATAATTTCTCTTCCCTTCTTTCAATTAATTCCATCATATGTTTTTTTCCAATTCCAGGAAGTAATTCTAATTGATGTCTTCTTGTATTAATTGGATTTGCCTTGTTAAAAAATTCTATAAATCTTGCTTCGTGTTTTTTAACTAACTCTTCAACAACAAAATTTAATTCTTCTTTTGCAGTATGGGTTAATCTGTCATAAGTAACTTTTCCATAGATATGATGAATTTTATCTCTTTTACCTTCTCCAGTATAAACTTCATCATGAATCTGTAAAAGATTACCTTTTTTTGGAACTAATTCGAGAAGTATAAAATGATCTCTACCAATAGCTTGCACTATAGGAGTCTTCAAATGACCTGGTTTCGTGTCCATTGGATGACCATTTGATAGGAAATCCAATACGATTGCATATTCTTCCTTTATTGCTTGCTTGAACATTTTTATTAATAATTTTTAACATTTTATTTCAGTGCGTTTAGTATTTTCTCAAAATCATCTTGTTTTAAGGTTATATTTTCTCCAACAAATATTAATTTTAATGCTTCTACATCCTTAGGCATTATATCTATGATCTTTATTATGTGTCTTTCTTTTAATCTTGGAATCTGTAATTTTAATAACTCTTCCTTGATTTTTATAGCGTCTTTCCCCTTGATACTTACAAACTTCTCTAAATATTCGTGAGTTTTTAAAGCTCTCGGTTTTAATTCCTTATCTCTTTTTTTAATTTCTTCAAGTTTTTCCTTTAACTCAGCCATTGTCAAAGGTACTTCGTTTATTATATCAACATTTGTCATTTTAAGCCTTCTTTAGATGAATTCCATGAACTACTAAATTTTTTGTTTTTCCACCATCTTTTATTTCAACTAAATAACATCTTCCTTGTCTTCCTGTTATTGTTCCGGGTTTACTATGAAATCTTGGCAAGTACATTCCTTTTTGATAACTTGGTTCTGCATTCAACGTAACTTTGTCATTAACATTAAATTCTTGAAAATATCTTGTTAAACTAATTTTTCCTTTTGTTCTAGGAGATTTGCTTAATTTACTTCTAGTTTTTCTTCTGAAACCCCCTATTCTCTTTGTCATTTTAATCAGAAATAAAGCTAGAATTTTAATTTATAAAGTTAA
>JBBSWY010000021.1:0-3772 GCA_038046045.1 Nanobdellota archaeon | reverse complement strand
TTCCTTGATAACCTTAATCCAACAGAATTCCCCCATTTCAAGGCTTTAGCTTTTACTTCTATCATAATTATACAATGTATAACTAATATTTAAAACTTTCTAAATCGCATTTATTTCCAAATTTTGATTTTTATTTTCAAAATATAATCGAGAGCCTATACCTTGCCCCATATAATAAAAAGCATTTGCATTTAGCTTATTTAGAACATCAAAAATATTTTTCTTTTCCTTATATTCAACAACTTTAGCTTCTTTTAGATTACTTAGTTTTTTTACAACTTCAATAGCCGTATCTTTATTTCCTAAATAATCAACTAAGCCAAGTTCTTTAGCTTCCATTCCTAAGAAAAATTCTCCAGTTTCTATTCTTACGGTATTTGTTAAATTTCTATTTATCTTAACTTCATCTAAAAATATTTTATCAATCTTACTTAATTTACTTTGAATTAATGCTCTTTCTTCATCTGTTAATTCTCTATACGGAGTTCCTGCATCTTTATATTTTCCAACAACCAATCTTTCATAATTTACACCATATTTATCTAATAATCCACTAAATTCTAAATAACTTGAAATTACTCCGATACTTCCCGTAATAGAAAGTTCATCTGCAACGATTTTATCTGCTGAACTTGCAATCCAGTATGCTCCAGAAGCACCAACATCACGAATCAAAGCAACGTTTGGTTTATCAAATTTCTTAACAGCATTTGCAATTTCTTTGCTTGCTACAACCGTTCCACCCGGTGAATTAATCTCGAATATTACAGCTTTAATATTATTATTTTCTTTTGCTTTTTTTATTAATGAGATAATTTTATCAGAACTAACGCCCTCAGAACTCAAAAGAGAATCAGAATTTGAATTACTAATTATTCCTTGTATTGGAATAATTAATATCTCATCTCCCTGAACACTTTCGAAATCAGAGTTTAATGATTTTGTAATTAAACTAATTATGATAATAAATATTAAAATAATAAGAATGTAGTGCCACGACTTTAATTTTTTCATAATCTTATTTTTTTATCTAAATTTATAAATCTTTGTATGGAGTAGCTGGGAATCGAACCCAGATTTCTACGTTGCGAACGTAATGTTCTGCCGTTAGACTACTACCCCTTAATCTCATATTTAGAGTCTTCCATATTTTTTGGTAAACCCTTTTCCATTATTTCTTTCCATTTACTAACCAAGTCCATTAATAGCTTTTTTGAGGAATATTTTAAGGTTAAGGTACCATATTTTAATCTTCTTTTACTTATTCCATTTCCAGAAAAAGGAGAAGATTTATTAAAAGAACTCATTGGAACATTAAGTATTTTACACCAAAATTTTTGTGCTTTATTTTCTTCTTTTAAATCTATTTTTAGTTTTAATCTAATCTTTTTCTCATTTATATTTAATTTTCTAAGAAAATTTAGGAAATGCCATATAAGTACTGGATCTGAATTAACAAACTCAACCGAGGTATTGTTCTCCGAAGGTTTTGTTCCTTCACACCACCACATTAATACACCTTTAATAAGATTCTCTTTACTGATATTTTTAAATGTATAATTATCATCACGTATCCATTTTTTTACCTTAATTTTACCTTTTTTGGCCAGCTTCTTTATTTTCATATCTAAGGCATTTGTCGATACCTCAAAATTTTTAGCAATATCTTTAGAATGAAATCCTTTTTTTCTCATATCCTTTATTAATTCTACGTCTTTACTTGACCAGAATTTTCGCATATGATAATTGGACCTTTAGAGTATATAAACCTTTCGTCTAAGTGAAGAATAATAATGGAGTAGCCGGGATTTGAACCCGGATCCCATCCATGCCATGGACGAATTCTAGCCGGATTATACTACTACCCCATAAATTAATTTATTACCTTTCCAAGTTTATTTAAAGGTTTATCGTTTAAGAATTCTTTTACAACCTTATTTAAATCTTTTATTTTAACTCGAATTTGTTTCATTGTATCGCGGTCACGCAATGTTACATCTTTTTTCTTTAAACTATCATAGTCTATTGTTATCATCGCAGGAACTCCAATTTCATCTACTCTCCTGTACATTCTTCCTATGCTCCCTTTATTGTCATATAGGACTTTAAATTCTTTTTTTAATAAATTGTAAATTTCTTGAGATTTTTCTGGTAATTTATCTTTGTCAACTAATGGAAATACCGCTGCTTGAATTGGAACTAAATTAAAGGGAAGTTTAAACATTTGTCTTTCTTTATCTTCATGATAAAATATATCTAACAAACCCCAAAGATTTCTATCGACACCAAAACTTAATTCCAAGACATGAGGAATAAATTTTTTGCCATTAATGTTAACTTCTAACTTTTCTTCAGAACCTTCTTGATGCTTGCTTAAATCATGCGAACCCCTATAATGTAACCCACCAACTTCCTTAAACCCATTTAATGTTTCCAAGTTTAATTCAATATCATAATGCAATTTATTGTAGAATGCACGTTCTTTTTCATTTAATTCACGAAATCTGAATTTTTCTTTTGGAATGTTTAAGATATCTAAGTAAAATTGTTGTATTTTTGCAAGGTGATAAACATAAAATCTTGGTAAATTTAAAAATTTATTACAATGTTCGCAGCTTAGTTCTTCTATTTTAATTTTTTTATTTAATAATAATCTTAATTTATAATTTTTAACTTCACTCCAGTTTTTAACTTCATTAATTGTTTCTGAGTCAAAGAATATTTGCAGTTCAGCTTGTGTAAATTCTCTTAATCTGAAAAAACCCTGCCTTGGACTTATTTCATTTCTAAAAGCTTTTCCAATAACAGCCAATCCCAGAGGTAATCTTTCTCTTAAAGCAAAAAACTCTCTTTTGAAAGCCAAAAATGGAGATTGAGCTGTCTCGGGCCTTAGGTACATAACATCTTCTCCTGTAGCTCCAACTTTTAAATCAAACATCATATTAAAAAATTTTACTTTATCTAATTCATTTCCACAGTTTGGACATTTTAATTTATTTTCTTTAATTATCTTATCTAACTCATAGTCTTTTAGACCTTGAGGATTTAAACCAAGTTCATCTTCAATTAATTCATCTGCTCTAAAACGAAAATGACATTTTTTACATTCTGTTAAAGGATCTGAGAAATGTTCCAAATGACCTGAGCTTTTGAAAACCTCTTTTGATAAAATATTAACATCTTCAATTTCATAATAATTTTCATTTAAACTTAAAAAATAATCTCTCCATAAATTTTCAAACTTGTGTTTTAATAGAGTTCCCAAATGTCCGTAAGTCCAAAAACCAGCCTTTGCAGAATAAATCTCACCAGAAGGAAAAAAGAAACCTCGTTTTGTTGCAATGTTCATTATCTTATCGCTTTTAGATTCTGGCATAAAATAACTAAAATTAAAGAACTTAAAAATTTAACTAATTTGGAAAGATTAGATTTATAAGTCATTCTAATTAATTTTAATTTATGTACAAATTCGATGAAGAAAATTTAATTAAAGAAATAAAGGAAAGAAAAGCTAAAAGAATATTATTGCAGTTACCAGAAGGTTTGAAAAAAGAAGCTTCTAGGTTAGCTAAATTTATACAAGATAATACTAATTCAGAAGTTATTATAGCAGGAGAACCCTGTTGGGGTGCTTGTGATATTGCATTGGATGAAGCTAGAAATTTGAAAGCTGATTTAATTATTTTGTATGGACATGCTCCTTTTATGAAGATTGACTTTCCTATTTTATATGTTGAAGTAAGATACGAGACAAACATAGAGGATTTGGTAA
>JBBSWY010000020.1:0-1630 GCA_038046045.1 Nanobdellota archaeon | reverse complement strand
ATGGTGCTGGTAAAATCGCTAATGAGCAGATGGATAGAGCATTTAAAGAAATGTATGGCCTTAAATATATAGGATTAAGGTATTTTAATGTTTATGGGCCCAGAATGGATATATATGGATATTATACGGAAGTCATGATAAAATGGCTGGATAAGATAGATAAAAATGAGTCTCCAATGATTTTTGGAGATGGCGAACAAGCAATGGATTTTATTTATGTCGAAGATATTGCAAGAGCAAATATACTCGCTTTAGAAAGTGATGTAGAAGAAGGGGTATACAATGTTGGGACTAGTGTCATGTCTTCATTAAATGATTTAATAAAAGTTATGCTAGAATTAACGAACCCAAAGATAAAACAAATATATAGAGAACCAGAAAAATTGTTGATTGTTTCAAAAAGGCAAGCTAATATAAATAAAGCCAAAAAAGATTTAGGTTTTGAGTGTAAAATAAATTTAAAAGATGGATTGAAAAAATTAATAGAGTGGAGAAAAATTCAGCATGAAAGAAACTAAGAAAATAATTATTTTGGGAACTGGTGGAAATTCGGTTGATATACTTGATACTATCCATGATATTAGTATAAATTTAGAAGAAAAAAAATATGAATGTATTGGTTTTCTTGATGATGATAAATCTAATTGGGGAAAAGAAATATTAGGAGTTAAAGTACTTGGTCCTCTTGATTCAGCTGATAAATATGATAAAAATGTATATTTTGTTAATGGAATAGGTAGTCCATCTAATTTCTATAAAAAAGAAGAAATAATTAAAAAAACAAAGATTCCTTTAGAAAGATTTGAAACAATTATACATCCCACAGCAAGTGTTTCTCGTACTTCAAAGATTGGAAAAGATGTAGTAATATTTCAAAATGTTACCATAACCTCAAATGTTGTAATTGGAAATCATATTATCATATTACCAAATACAGTTATTAGCCATGATAATATAATTGGGGATTATACATGCATTACGGGCGGGGTTAGTATTTCTGGTAATGTAAAAATAGGGAAATCATGTTATCTAGGTACTAACAGCACAATTATAGGAAATACTAGGATAGGGGATTATTGTCTTGTCGGAATGGGAAGTGTTATTTTAAAAGACATTCCAAATAATAGTGTGTTTGTAGGAAATCCCGGGAAATTTCTTAAACAAACAAAGGGGAATTGAAAAATGATACCAATAACTAAACCATTTATAGGTGAAGAGGAAAAAAAAGCCTGTTTCGATGCAATTGGATCTGGTTGGGTCTCTCAAGGTGTTAAAGTTAAAGATTTTGAAAATTTGATATCTAATTATGTTAATGCAAATTATGCGATTGCAACAAGTTCATGTACAACTGCATTGCATGTTGCTCTTCTTTCTATGGGAATTAAAAAAGATGATGAGGTTATTGTTCCCTCTTTTACATTTATTGCAACAGCAAATTCAATTTTATACGCTGGAGCTAAACCAATTTTTGTTGACATAGATGAAAAAACTTACAATATAGATCCTGCAAAAATAGAAGAAAAAATTACAAAAAAAACAAAATTAATTTTACCCGTACATCAAATTGGTTTGCCAGCCGATATAGATGAAATAAATAAAATTGCTGATAAATATAATTTAAAAGTATTAG
>JBBSWY010000019.1:0-2183 GCA_038046045.1 Nanobdellota archaeon | reverse complement strand
AGAATGGCTTTTTGGATTGACTTAGAAAATCCATATATTACATTAAATAATGATTACATTGAAAGTGTCTGGTGGTCTTTAAAACAACTTTATAATAAAAAATTATTATATGAAGGACATAAAGTTGTTCCTTATTGTCCAAGATGTGAAACCCCCTTAAGTTCACATGAAGTTGCTCTTGGTTATAAGGATATTACAGAAGAAACAATAACTGTAAGATTTAAACTTAAAGATTCTAAAAACAGATATTTACTGGCGTGGACAACAACGCCGTGGACTTTGCCAAGTAATTTAGGGTTAGCTGTAAATTCAAAAATAGATTATGCAGTTATTAAAGAAGGGAATGATGAATATGTTTTAGCAAATGATTTGGTAAAAAAATATTTTAAAACTAGCAAGGTAGTAAAAAAAATTAAGGGAAAAGAATTATTAAATTTAAAATACGAACCAATCTTTCCTTATTTTAACAATCTAAAAAATTCTTTCAAAATTATTTCAGGAGATTTCGTTTCTATAGAAGAGGGTACGGGTATAGTTCATATGGCTCCTGCGTTTGGAGAATATGATTATGAAGTTTGCAAATTAAATAAAATGGATTTTGTAAAACCAGTAGATGAAACAGGGCATTTTACTAATGAAGTTCAGGATTTTAAAGGAATGTTTGTTAAAAGTGCAGATAAAAAAATCGTAGAGTATTTAGAGAATAAGAAAATTTTGTTTAAAAAAGAAGATTACATGCATACATATCCATTTTGCTGGAGATGTGAAACTCCCTTGATTTATTATGCAATGATATCTTGGTTTATTAAAGTAAGTTCTTTGAGAAATGAATTAATAAAAAACAATGAGAAGATAAACTGGATTCCCAAACATATTAAAGAGGGAAGATTTGGAAACTGGTTAGAGGGAGCAAAAGACTGGGCATTATCAAGAAAAAAATTCTGGGGTACACCCTTGCCAATTTGGAGATGTGATGAATGTAAAAATGAAATTATAATTGGAAGTATAAGGGAATTAAAAGAATTATCAGGAATTAAAAAAGAAATCGATTTACATAAACCAGAGATAGATGAAGTTAAAATAAAATGTAAAAAATGTAAATCATTAATGACAAGAATCCCAGATGTTATAGATTGTTGGTATGATTCTGGTTCAGCTATTTTCGCCCAATATCATTATCCTTTTGAAAACAAAGAAATATTTGAAAAAAGTTTTCCATATGATTTTATTGCAGAAGCTATCGATCAAACTAGAGGGTGGTTTTACACCTTACATGCTCTTAGTACATTATTATTCGAAAAAAATGCATACAAAAATGTAGTTTGTGCAGGTTTTTTAGTAGATGAAAATGGTGAAAAAATGTCTAAAAGTAAAGGCAATATACTTAACCCTTGGGAAACATTCGATGCAGTTGGAGTAGATGCAACTAGATTACAATTTTGTGTGAATGAACCTGGTGATGATAAGAGATTTAGCGTTAATTTGGTTAACCAGCAAGTAATGCCATTCTTAACAATATTATGGAATTCCTATCAATATTCAAGAAATCTGAAATCAACGAATAAACCAAAATTACAATTAGAAGATCAATGGATAATTTCTAGAGTAAATACATTAATTAATAATGTCACAGAAGAATTAGAAAAACATAATTATAACAAATGCTTGTCATCGTTCATAGAATTTGTAAATGAAGATCTTTCTCGTAATTATATTAAATTGATTAGAAATAGAGCAGATGATAATGATGCAACATTAGGATATGTTTTTAATTATGTTTTTGAAAGATTAAGTAAATTATTGGCACCATTTGCTCCATATATTTCAGATTATTTATATCAGAGTTTTGAAAATAAAAGTGTTCATTTGTCAGAATGGCCTTTGGCAGATAAAAGAATGATTAAAAAAGATATTGAAGATAATATGATGCATGCTAAAAATATCATTCAGGAAATTCTAAGTGAGAGAAACAGAGAACAGATTGGAGTGAGATGGCCTTTGTTTGAAGTTGAGATAATGACAAAAGAAGATGCTGTTTATAATTCAGCAAAGATTTTAGAAGATTTAATAAAAAAACAAGTTAATTGCAAAAAACTAATATTAAAAAAACAAAATATGGAAAAAGATTTTGAAGTTAAACTAAATACAAAATTAACACCAGAATTAGAAAAAGAAGGTTATAC
>JBBSWY010000018.1:0-5859 GCA_038046045.1 Nanobdellota archaeon | reverse complement strand
GCATCTGTTAATTTTTTATCCATTAGATATCTCATTATAAATTCATCATTTATTTCTAATGGCAATGTTTCAATGTCTAAAAATAAGTAATTCATGATAATATTAAGTTAATAAAGTATATAAAATTAATTAAAATGCTTTTACAGGGAATTTACAAGAAACAACATTATCTACATTAGCTGTTTCAACTAATTTAAATGTACATTCTTTTGGCGATAAAGTTACCTTAGATTTAATGTTTTGAGTTTGATCTTTTTCTAAATCCACTCTAATTGGATTTGTATTTCCAACATAACCATCATCGCAAATTAAAGCAGTTGCATAATTATTGTTTCCAAAGCCAGTGTAAGTAGCTGTAAATTTAACTTCTACCTCTTTGCTCGTACTCTCGGTTGTTGAAAATCTAACTTCTTTTGGACAAGTTACAGTTAAAATATCGCTGCTTTCTGTAACAGTTTCATCTGAGACATATTTCTCCATATTATCACATACATTATTATCATTATTATCTAAGCAACATTCATCATTATAAAGAAGATAAGGTTTATTGCATTTTACAACAGGAGCTTCATTTGATGTACATCCTGCAATAAATAAAACTATAATTAAAAATAAAATAAACACCAATTTCTTCATATAATTAATATGAATTAATGGGTATATAAAGTTTATTTTTTATAAAAGTGCTCCTGCCGGGATTTGAACCCGGGTCACAGGCTTTCTTTGTTTGATGAAACTTTTTTAAAAGTTTCCTCGAAAGGCCCGTATCCTTGGCCACTAGACTACAGGAGCTGATTAAGGTGGGCCTGAGCGGATTTGAACCGCCGACCACACGTGCTCTTAGCTTAATATCATGTACCTGATATCGTCATATAAGACGTGTGCTCTACCAGGCTAAGCTACAGGCCCTTAATATTTCTGCAAAGAACGAGATATTTAAAGTTTACTAAAAAGAAAGGTTTTTATCTTGAAAAAATGGATTATTTTCAATGCAATTTTATAAGTTAGATAAAAAAGAGGTGTTTAAGTTTCTTGACTCAAGTGAAGAAGGATTAACAACTCAGGAAACTAGTTCTAGGTTAAGGAAATATGGTTTTAATGAATTAAGAAAAAAGAAAGAAAATAGAGCTTTAAAAATTTTAATTTCACAAATAAATAGCTTTGTTGTTTATATCTTAATAGCTGCAATGTTAATCTCTTTTTTTGTTAGAGAATATATAGATGGAATTGTAATTGGGGCTATAGTTATTCTTAATACAATCTTGGGGTTTTTACAAGAATATAAAGCAGAAAAAGCAATTCAGGCATTAAAGAAACTTGAAACTAGCCAAACCATAGTTATTAGAGATAATAAACATGTTTTGATAGAAAGTAAAAACTTAGTTCCTGGAGATGTAATTGTATTAGAAGAAGGAACTAGAATTCCAGCTGATTGCTATTTACTTGAAGCTTATGATTTAAAGATTGATGAAAGTATTCTTACGGGGGAAAGTGTTCCAGTAAAAAAATTAATTGGGATAATAAATCATGACGTTCAGATAGCAGATCAAACTAATATGTTATTTAGTTCTACATCTGTTGCTTGCGGAAGAGCAAAGGCTATTGTTGTTAAAACAGCAATGGAAACTGAATTAGGAAAAATCGCAAATATAATCCAAGAAGAAAGTGATAAAGAAACTCCTTTGCAGAAAAAACTTGGAACTTTGGGAAAAACTCTTGGAATAGCTGTTATAATAATTGCTATAATAATATTATTTACAGGTTTATTGGAGGGAGAAGAATTAAGTGATATGTTATTGATTGCAATTTCTTTGGCTGTTGCTGCAGTTCCAGAAGGTTTACCAGCGGTTGTCACAATTTCTCTTGCTTTAGGTGTACAAAGAATGGTTAAGAAAAATGTTTTAGTTCGAAGATTATCCTCTGTTGAAACTTTAGGAAGTACAACCGTAATATGCTCGGATAAAACAGGAACAATAACACAAAATAAAATGACAGTTACGAGAATGTATATTGATAATAAAGTTCTAGATATAAATCAAGATTCAAAAAATAAGGAATTAATGTTAAAGATAGTTTGTAATTGTAACAATGCAAAACTTCCTAATATCGGGGACCCTACTGAACTTGTTTTATTAAGGATACAACAAAATGTTAAAATTTATCCTAGGGTAGATGAAATTCCTTTTAATTCTGAACGTAAGTATATGATTACACATCACAACATAGATGGTAAAATAATGACATTCTCTAAGTTTGCACCTGAAAAAATTCTTGAATTATGTAGTTATATTAATATTAACGGTAAAATTACAAAATTTACTAAACAAAAAAAAGCAGAAGTACTAAAGATAAATGAGGAATTAGCTAAAAATGCTTTGCGTCTACTTGGATGTGCATATTCTCCCGGAAAAAAAGTTAAGGATTTAATTTTTATTGGTTTAATAGGAATGATTGATCCACCAAGAAATGAAGTTAAAGAATCAATTGAACTTTGTAGAAAGGCAGGAATTAAAGTTGTGATGATTACAGGAGATCATAAAATAACAGCACAAGCCATTGCCAAACAAGTTGGTTTAGATGATCGTGCTGTGACAGGAGATGAATTAGAAGAATTATCAGAAGAAAGATTAGAAAACATGGTTAATGATATAAGCATTTATGCCAGAGTGAATCCAGAGCATAAGGTAAGGATATTAAATGCATTAAAGAAAAAAGGAAATATTGTTGCAATGACAGGCGATGGAATTAATGATGCCCCTGCTTTAAAAAAATCAGATATTGGTATAGCGGTTGGAGCTGGAACTGATGTAGCAAAAGAAGCTTCTAATATGATATTATTAGATAATAATTTTCATTCTATCGTAAGAGCAGTAGAAGAAGGGAGAAGTATTTATGATAATATCAAAAGATTTGTCAATTATTTATTGTCAAGCAATTTTGGAGAAGTTTTAATTTTGTTTACAGCTATCTTAATTGGATTTAGAGATGAACTTGGAAATATCGCATTACCATTGGGAGCTTTAGAATTATTATGGATTAATTTAGTTACAGATGGTTTGCCAGCTTTAGCTTTAGGAATAGATGCAATTCCAAAAAATATTATGTATAGAAAACCGAGAAAAGTTAAAGAGCATATAATTTCAAAAACAATGACATTTAATATAATTATAACAGGGTTAATTATGACTTTAATTATTTTATTTTTATTCTCTAAATATTTAAATGAAGGATTGTTAAAGGCTCAAACAGTTGCATTTACAGCTATAGTAATGTTAGAAATGTTCCGTGTTTTAATGATAAGATTGCAGTATGGATTAAAATTATTTTCAAATAAGTGGTTAATCTTGGCAATAATAAGTTCAATATTGTTACAATTAGCAGTTGTTTATATTCCATCATTAGATAAGATATTTGATACAGTTCCTTTAGGATTAGTAGAATGGATTTATATCATCGGGGGAGCATTGACAATGTTTATAATTGGTATGACAGCTAATTTATTAATAAGAAGAATTACAAAAGAAATTGATTAATTAAATAAATCTTTAAATTTCTTTGGCAATCCTCTTAAATAAAGCAATGCTAGAGGTGCTGCCCAATTAGCCCATCTTTCAACAAAATCCCATATAGGATCGTTTGCAATCGGTCTTGCCAAAGCTGTTAAGAAACCCCAAACAGAAGCGTAAATTAATACTAATCTCATTGGATAAAATAATGCAAATATTCCAACAATAACATCAATTGCTCCAATTAAATACATTAAATTATTTGCTAATGTTCCAGTGACACCAATGAAAGCAGTTAACATTTCAATAAATCTTGGTTTAAGTTGTAAAGCAAAAATTCCATGACCAAGAAAAGTTCCAAAAATGCCTATTCTTAAAATCCACTCTGCTTTTTTTGAATTATTCATCGTCATTTAATTCGTTTATTTATTTATAAATATATCTTTTCATCTGTAATAAGAATAACATTTATATATCATTTAATTTTAACAATATTATGAATAAAAAAAGAGGTTTGATAATAATATTAATTAGTTCATTAATTGCTATTTTTACTTCAACATATTTACTTTACTTGCATTACTCTGATACAAGCAGCTTTTGTGATATTAGCCAAGGTTTATCTTGCGACATTGTTAATAGGAGCCTTTATTCAGAGATATTTGGAATACCTATCGCTTTGTTTGCTTTAATTACATTTTATTTTATTAATGTAATTACAATGGCTGCTTTGCAAAATAAAAAAATATTTGGTTTGAATGAAAAAAACATTTTCGATATAATTTATTGGCTGATGATTATTGGTTTATTGTTAGCTTTATATTTAATTTATATAGAAGCATTTGTCCTTTATTCAGTATGTTTATTATGCGTATTACTAGATATAATAATTTTAATAATTTTAATAACAATAATAAAATTAAGAGGGAGAAAATGAAAAAATTAATTTTTATATTTTTAATTTCTCTTGTTTTAATAATATCTGGATGTTCATCAACAGATTATACCCAAGAGTCATTAGATAAATTAGCAACATGCTTAGCAGATAAAAACGTTAAGGAATATGGTGCATTCTGGTGTCCAAATTGTGCTAAACAACAAAAAATGTTTGGCTCTTCATATAATATACTAGTTGAGAGAAATGTCTACGTTGAATGTGATGCTCGCGGTAAAAATCCACAATCAGAACTTTGCTTAGAGAAGAACGTTCAAAAATATCCGGATTGGGAATTTCCAGATGGTTCAAGAGTTATTGGAGTACAAGGTTTAGAATTATTAGCTAAAAAAGCAGGTTGTGAAAAACCCGTTCTAAAATAAAATGGCAATTGACTTAACATGGCCCGTAATAATAACAACAGCATTAGTTGATAGTATAAATCCCTGCGCTATTGGTGTTTTAATTTTATTAATCTCAACTTTAATTGTAATCCATAATGATAAGAAGAAATTATTTAGTGTTGGTATAATTTATATTGCAGCAGTTTACGTAACATATTTTTTAGCAGGAATTGGATTATTGTTATTTATCCAGAGATTAAATATTGCACAACCTTTAAGCATTTTTGTAGGCGGATTAGTAATAATTTTAGGGTTAATTGAAATCAAGGATTTTTTTTGGTATGGCCGCGGCATAAGTTTAAGCATAGCTCCGAGATATGTTAAATATATTGAAAATTATTCTAAGAAAGTTACTGTTCCAGGAGCAATTTTACTTGGCGTTTTTGTTGCAGCTGTAGAATTACCATGTACGGGAGGACCATATTTAGCGATAACAACATGGATTGCACATTCTAATGTTATTCCTGTAAAAGCTTTGATATATTTATTAGTATATAACTTCATCTTTGTTTTACCACTAATAATTATTTTATTATTGGTTTATTTTGGTGCTAAGGTTCAGAAGATAAAGAAATGGAAGCAGGATTACAGAAGATGGATGAGACTAGCTATTGGAATAGTTTTAGTAGTATTAGGAATATTATTAATATTAATTGCATATAACATAATAACATTTACTTTAAGTTAATAAAGAGGTGAGATAATGAAAAAACCCAAAAAAAAGAGAGTAATAAAATCTAAATCTGCAAAAATCTGCAAAGTATGCTAAAATGATACAGATAATAAAAAGACATGGGCATTTGGAGAAGTTTGATGAAAGAAAGGTATATGCGAGTTGTTATGCAGCATGTTTAAACTGCCATATAAATAAACAAGAAGCTGAAAAAATATGCAAAAAAGTATCTACAAAAATTAAATCATGGATAAAAACTAAGAAGCAAGTAAGCTCAGATGATATTTTCAAAGAAATGACTAAATTATTGAAAAAACTTAATAAAGATGCTGCATTTATGTA
>JBBSWY010000017.1:0-6796 GCA_038046045.1 Nanobdellota archaeon | reverse complement strand
GAAGATGAGTTCACAGAAGATCCATTTGATGATAACAATTACCAAGATGACGGTGAACCTTTATTCTAATCCTTTTCTTTTGCTTCAAAAGTAGAAGCCAAATCAATAACATATTTACCTTCTCCCAATTTATACACCAAGGGCTTTCCTCTGAATAAATCAACCAAATCAAGTTCATATTGTCCTGGTTTTAATATTCTAATGCTTTCAATATCTAATATCACAGGTTTATCTAAATCCTCATAATCAATTAGCTCTTTAATATCCCGTACTATCTCTTTTCTGTCTTTTGGTGTTAAATCCACTGTTAATTGTTTTACTTTTTCTAGAGTATCTTTACGGACAAAAAAGAAAAACTTTCCTCCGCATTTATTACACCCTTTTAATAATTCATTAGAAGCTTCTTCATACATCATACCGCATTTAACACATTGGTGCATTTTATCTTCTTCTTTTATGCTTTTTTGAACTTCTTCGTGAAGCAGCATCTTTCATTAATAATTGTAATTTATTAGGATCTCTCTTAATACTCTTAATTATGGTTGCGGGTCCTATAATTGTAAAGCCTTGTCTGTTTCCTAATAATGTACTTGCTAATGTAGATCTTAATTTTGAAAAAACATCATTTTCATTTTCACTAGGATTTACAACAGCTAATTCAATCCCCTTAAAACTTGCATTAATTTCTTCCATTGTTGTTTTTATTAATTCAGCTTCTTCTTCCTTGCTTAATCTTCCTTCTAATAACACAATTTTATTTTCCTTAGCCATATTCAACAATTTACGAATTCTTCCTAGAGAACTTAAATCTTTAACTTCAGAGTATGGAATAAATTGTAATGTTAACATTTTTACTTTATTAGCTCAAACAAAGCTTCATAAAAATCCTCCATATTTTTTCCTTTTTCAGCTGAAATTCCAACTGTTGTATATTGTGGAAATGCATTTTTTATTTTCTTTATATTTGCTTTTTTTAAATCTACCTTATTTCCAATAATCAAAACAGGAATATTTCTAGCAGCCAGATTACCGATTATTGTGATATTAACTTGGTTATAAGGATTTTGCGTACTATCGAGAACAACCAAAACAGCATCTACATTTTCCAACCATTTTATTGCTTCTATTACACCTTTAGTTGCTTCCTTTGCTCTTTGCTTAGATTCTTTTTCATTCAATTTAAATTTCATAAAATCTTCATAATCTATCTTTGTTGCAATTCCAGGTGTATCAATAATATTAAAATCAAGTTCTTTAGAGTTACTTCTTATTTTTACTTTTTCTTTTACTTGAATTTCCCTGGTTTCATGGGGAATTTTAGAAACAGTTCCAAGTTCTTCACCAATCCAGTCCTTACAAATTCTGTTTGCGAGAGTTGTTTTACCGGCATTTACAGGACCATAAACACCCAATCTAATTAATTTTTTTCTTCCAAATATTACCCTAAATAAGTTATTAATATAATTCATGAATTTTACTTTCATATATTAATTAAGAAAGTTGATATGTTATTAAAGTTTTTGGTATTATTCTTTAGAGAAAGCTTTTAAAACAAATTAAAATTAATATTAATATGGAAGCACCTAAAGAAATTAAGAAAGTAAATGAAGTAACCTGGGAAATTCCTACTTCATATAAACAAGGTATGAATGTTCCAGCTAGAATAATAGCCACAGATAAGTTAATGCAGCAGATGGATAAAGGGGTTTTTGAACAAGTAACTAATGTTGCATGCTTGCCGGGAATTGTTAAATATTCTTATGCTATGCCGGACGCTCATTGGGGTTATGGTTTCTGCGTCGGAGGATTAGCAGCATTTGACCCTGAAGAAAACGGGGTAATTTCACCTGGCGGAATTGGATTTGATATAAATTGCGGAATGCGTTTAATTACAACTAATTTAACTTTTAAAGAAGTTAATCCCAAATTAAAAGAATTAGTAGATACTTTATTTAAAATTGTTCCAGCTGGTGTTGGTGTACATGGTTTTGTTGATGTTAATAAACAAAAATTTAAGGAACTGGTTGAACAAGGAAGTAAATGGTGCGTTGAAAATGATTATGGCTGGAAAGAAGATTTAGAAAGAACAGAAGGAAATGGTAGAATAGATTGGGCTGATTCAAGTAAAGTTACTCAAAAAGCTATTTCACGTGGTATGAATCAATTAGGTACATTAGGAAGTGGAAATCATTATTTAGAAATACAAAGAGTTGAAGGAAAAAATATTGTTGATGAGAAATTAGCTAAAAAATTTGGAATATTTCCAGATCAAATTGTTATAATGGTTCATTGTGGAAGTAGAGGGTTTGGACATCAAGTTGCTACAGATTATTTGCAAATATTTGATAAGGTTATGAAAAAACATAATATTGTTATCAAAGATAGAGAATTAAGCTGTGCACCGTTTAATACAAATGAAGGCCAGGATTATTACAAGGCAATGGCATGTGCAGCTAATATGGCTTTCGCAAATCGCCAAGTTATTTTACATAGAATTAGAGAAGGATTTTCAAAAATTTTTAAAAAATCTCCTGAAGAACTTGAGATGAATTTAGTTTATGATGTTGCCCATAATATTGCAAAATTAGAAGAACATAAAGTTGATGGTAAAAAGAAAAAATTAATTGTACATAGAAAGGGTGCAACAAGAGCATTTCCACCAAAACATGAAGAATTAAGTAAATTATACAAGGATATTGGACAACCAGTTATTATTGGAGGATCAATGGAAACAGGATCATTTTTGTTAGTTGGAACACAAAAAGCAATGGATGAAACTTTTGGAACAACTTGTCATGGATCTGGGAGAACAATGTCAAGAACAAAAGCTAGACATGAAGTTCGCGGTGAAAAGTTATTACAAGACATGGCAAAGAAAGGAATTTATGTTAGAAGTACTTCGATGAGCGGATTGGCTGAAGAAGCGGGATTAGCGTATAAAGATATAAATGAAGTTATTAAAACAGTTGAATTAGCAGGAATTTCTAAACCCGTTGTTGGTTTACGCCCAATTGGTAACGTGAAAGGCTGATGTAGTAATTCTTAAATACATTAAAAATAATTTTAAATTATGATAATAAAAGAACAAGTTATTGAAAAATTAAAAGAATGTATTGACCCCGAATTAGGAATAGACGTTTATAATTTAGGATTGATTTATGATATTGATATTAAAAATGATGTTATTAACATAAGAATGACTTTAACAAGCATGTTTTGTCCTTATGGAAATGAATTAATAAAAGAAATTAAATCTAAAGTACTCGAGATAAAAGAAGTTAAGGTAATTAGTGTTGAAGTTGTATTTGATCCGCCTTGGAAATTACCAGAAGAATTAAGGAGTATGTTATGAAGAAATTTAAGTATTTAGAAAATGTTGCAATTGCAGATATAGCTTTTGAGGCTTATGGTAAAAATTTAAACGAGGTTTTTGAAAATTGCGCATATGCTTTTTTTGATATAACTTGCAATATAAAAACTGTTAAACAAAAAATAAAAAAAGAAATTAAATTAAACATTAAAGATGGAAAAGATTTGCTTTATCATTTTCTAAGTGAATTAATATTTCTTAAAGATAGTAAGCAATTAATTTTTAGCAAGGTTAAGGTTAATATTAAAGATGGAAAATTAAAAGCGACTTTATATGGAGATAAAATTAATTATGAAAAACAGGAATTAAGAAATGATGTTAAGGCCACAACCTATCATATGTTTAATTTAGAGAAAAATAAAAATGGTTATGTTGCTACGGTTGTTGTTGATATTTAGCTAAAATTTTCTCAATATTTTTATTTACTTGTTTTATAGAAAAATTTCCATTAATTTTTATTAACATTTTTTTCTTTTTATAATAATCAATTACAGGCAAGGTTTTCTTTAAATACATTTTATAACGTTCCTCAATATTTTTTTTGGTATCATCTTCCCTTTTTCTTGATATTAATCTTTTAATAATACTATTTTTATTAACATCTAAAAGTAAAACTAAATCAGGATTAAATTTTAATGCTCTTGCTTGTACCAATGTTCTTGGAAAACCATCTAAAATAAAATTTTCCTTGTTTTTAATCTCATTTTTAAATATATTAATAACAATTTTATCTGGAACTAGTTCTCCCTCATCTAATAATTTCCTAATAAATTTATTTTTTTTAGCTTCTTTTCTAAATATAGCCCCTGTTTCAATATGCTTTAATTTTAAT
The DNA here is from genome assembly GCA_038046045.1 of Nanobdellota archaeon. Classification (GTDB taxonomy): domain Archaea; phylum Nanobdellota; class Nanobdellia; order SCGC-AAA011-G17; family GW2011-AR20; genus GW2011-AR20. The sequence goes on along the minus strand of JBBSWY010000017.1, from coordinate 2,594 downwards.
AATTTAGAAATAAACTTAGATTGTGTTCCCTTACCACTTCCAGTTGCCCCAAGAATTATAATTTTCATTTAACCAAAATAATTATCCTTTTCCTCTTTTTCTTCTAAATGCCAAGATTCTTTCATTTTTTTAGTTACCTTTATCATTTCTTCTTTAAATTTCTTCCATTCTTTAAATAAATTATTAATAAATTCTACATCGTTCTTCTCATCAGGATTAACATCTAAACTTAAAGATTCTCTCTCAAATTCCATTAATTTCTTATATATATTAGCCATTTTTTCTTTTTCTTTTTCATTAAATGAATTTATTTCCATCATCCCGGTTATACTATTCGAATTTGGATATAATAAACCCTCAATAATCCTACAATAAAATATTATCTTATCATTTAATCTTCTTCTTATATTTCTCAGTAAAAATGATTTATCTTTTATATTTGCTGTAGAAAGTTCAAATTCATTATCTAAGTCTTCAAATCTTGGAATTTTATGTTTTAATTTATTATATTCTTCTTTAAGATTAAACTTCTCATCTTTCATAAATAGCTTTGGTTAATTACTATATATAAATATTATCTAAAAGTTTAAATATTACTTATTATTAACAACTTTATGACAGTTTATAAAAAACATCTTTGTGAAAGCTGCGGATTTAGTTGGATTCCAAAGGGGACTAAACCAACATTCTGTCCGAATTGTAGTTCTAAGGATATAAGTCCAAGTACATTTCAAAGTGATCTTGGGATAGATAGCTTAGATTAAAGAAGAGCCTCTGATGGGATTTGAACCCACGACCTTTTCCTTACCATGGAAATACTCTACCGAACTGAGCTACAGAGGCACAAAGTTTTAGAAATTCTTCAAGTTTTAAATTTAACTAAAAATAAGTGCGGGGAACAGGAATTTCCAAGTTCTAGTTGTCTAGAAACTTTTTTGAACCTGCGTAGGCACTAAGCCACAGGATCTTAAGTCCTGCCCGTTTTCCACTAGAGCTTAATGTGACTCCGGCATCCCCGCATAACAATCCAACAATTTAGAGAATTTATAAAACTTTCATTTATATATTTTACCATTACAAAAATAATAAAGACGAAAGATTTAAATATAATGTAATGGTAACAATATTATGAGAATTATTAAAAGAAAGAAAGGAAATGGGTACTATTTCTATTTACAACATTCTTTTAGAGATGATAATAAGGTTATAAGTAAAGAGGTTTATTTAGGTAAAAAAATTCCAAAAAATATAGAACAAATTAAGCAAAAATTACAACAAGAAAATAAAAAAGATATTTATAAAAAATTAGAGAAAATCAAAAAGAATTTTCAAAAAGAATGGCAAAAAATTCCCAAAATAATTGAGGAAAAGGAATTACAAGAAATCGCGATAGCTTTTACATATAATACCAATGCAATTGAAGGCTCCACCATAACTTTATCAGACACAATAAATATAATAAAAAACAATGTTGCTCCAAATAAAAATTTAAATGATATTAAGGAAACAGAAGCTCATTATAAATTATTTCTAGATATGTTAAATAAAAAAGAAAAAATTACTAATGAATTATTATTAAGATGGCACAATGAAATCTTTGGAGAAACTAAAAATGAAATTGCGGGAAAATATCGTACTTATCTGGTTAGGGTTGGTAGTTATATTGCTCCAGATTGGCAGGATGTTAAACATTTAATGGATAATTTAATCGAGTTTTGTAATAAATCTAAATTAAATCCAGTTGAACTTACAGCTAAAGCACATTATAAATTTGAGAACATACACCCTTTTGGAGATGGCAATGGCAGAGTTGGTAGATTATTAATGAATTATATCTTATGGCATAATAAATATCCAATGATTATTATTGAAAAGAAAAAAAGACTTGCTTATTATAAAGCTTTACAAAGAGGCGAAGAAGGTTTTTTTAAATATTTTTTAAAACTTTATTTAAGGGTTCATAAAAGATTTGTTTAAGTGCCTACAAAAATGAAAAAACACAGTTACTCAACTATTTCTTAACATCTTTTACTAAATCTTTCAAACTTCTTGTAAGAAAATGATTTATGCAATAACCAAAAAATTGTGATTCATTCTGGCATTGATAACCAATTTCATTAATAACTTTGCATCTTCCTTTAACGAATCTGCAATTTTCACAATAACCAAATTTTGATAGCTTTGTATTGTCTGGCAAATAAAATTTCTTGCACTTTTTGCATAATAATCTGAATTTAGGTTTCATACAGTTTTAAGAATATAATATGATATTAAAAGTTATTGTTTTAAAAATTAAGAAGAATTTTTTTTGTTGCTTGAAAAGATTCATAATGTTTTCTTATGAACTCTATTCTGTATTCTTTACATTCAGAATTTATTTGCTCTAGAGCCCTATAACCTTCTTCCGGAGTTATGATAATTGTATTGGACAACTTAACCCGATTTTGTAATAACTCTTCTAATGGGCTTTCTAACTTATTCATCTTCCACCTATTAATTTTTTAATATAATGTTCTGTTCTTGAGTCAACATATTTTTGTTTATTTGTTACACCAGAAACCATATTTGCTATTAAACTATAATCTTCTTCTGCA
>JBBSWY010000016.1:0-3882 GCA_038046045.1 Nanobdellota archaeon | reverse complement strand
GTGTAGCATTAAGCAAAAACAATGAGAATAATAAATTTACAAGTTATACAAGAACACAAAGAATATTAAAAATCTGGATAAATAACCAGAAGAATGCAAAGAGAAAGGAATTTGTTAATACTTTATCTCCAGAATTACATCTTTCCAATAAAAAATTGGTACAAGAGCTTCCCCATATGAAATTCTTAAAATATTAAAATTTCATTGAATTTAATCTTCTTATTCTTTCATTCACATCTGGGTGTGTACTAAATAAATTAAATAAAACATTTCCTCTAAATGGATTTGCAATAAATAAACTTGAAGCTGCTTCTGAACCAAAATTTAACGGATGATGCTTTACAGAACTATGAATTTTCTCCAACGCTCTTGCTAATGGCTTTCCATCTTTTACTATTTTTGCACCTGTTTCATCTGCTAAATATTCTCTGCTTCTAGAAATTGCTAATTGTATTATCAAAGCAATTATGGGTGTTAATATGGTTAGAACAAGCAAAGAAATGATATTACCAGAACCACGATTATCTTCTCTACCGCCACCAAAAATGACTGCAAATCTTGCCATAAAAGCTAAATATGAAATTACTCCAGCGATAGTTGCAGCAATTGTAGCAACTAGAACATCTCTGTTTTTAGAATGGCTAACTTCATGAGCCAAAACTCCATGTAATTCGTCTTTTGTTAACAAATTTAAAATTCCTTGGGTGCATGCAACAACATAATGACTTGGACCTCTGCCTGCACAAAATGCATTTGCTTGCTCTGTTGGTATTAAATAAATTCCCTTGGGTTCTTTAATGTGGGCTTCCTTACAAATACCCTTAATCATATTATGTAACCAAGGTAATTCTGATTTTTTTATTTCTTTAGCCCTATACATCATCAAAGCTATCTTATCTGAGAAGAAATAAGTAACAGAATTCATTATTAAAACAAAAATAATTGCAAATGTTAATCCAGTAGAACCAAAAAAGCTTCCTATAAATAACAATAACCCTGTTAATATTCCAAGTAATAATACTGTTTTAATTTGATTAATCATTTTAATTCCAAGACGAATAAAAAGCTTTATATCTTTAAAAAGTTTTTGATTGTTATGCCATATAATGTAATTATTGGTAGAACTGAAAAAGAGCAAAAAGAGCTTGGTAATAAAGGATTGATATTTTTTGGTAAAAGTTATGTTAAGATGGGCCAAACAAGTTCTTTAAGCAATAATATTTTTATTGATGTTGCTAAAGCTCATACTATTTTAATCTCCGGTAAAAAAGGATCTGGAAAATCTTATTCAATTGGCGTATTTGCTGAAGAAATTACTAATCTGGAAAAAGATGTGAGCAAGAACTTGGCTGTTTTAATTTTTGATACAATGGGAATATTCTGGACAATGAAATATCCTAATTATTCTCAGGCAGATGAATTAAGAGTATGGGGATTAGAACCTAAGGGATTGTCTGTAAAGGTTTTTGTTCCTCGTGGTAAATTTCAAGAATATAAAGAAAAAAACATTGCAGTAGATTATAGTTTTTCTATTAAACCAAATGAACTAACAGCAGAAGACTGGTGTAATGTATTTCAAGTTAAGATAACAGATAATATTGGAGTTTTAATCGAGAAGACATTAACAAAATTAAAATTTGATTATGATATTGATGATATTATATTTGAAATTAAAAAAGATAATTCTGTAGATCAATTAACAAAAAACGCTACAGAAAACAGATTTCAAAGTGTAAAAGCATGGGGTTTGTTTGATATAACTGGATTTGAAGTCAAGGATATTGTTAATGGCGGCCAAGTTTCTGTGTTAGATTTAAGTGCTTATGATGACTGGAATGTTAAAAGTTTAGTCGTTGGTATAATAAGTAAAAAATTATTTAATGAAAGGGTAACAGCAAGAAAACAAGAAGAAACTGAAGAAATAAAATATTCTCAGCATTATTTAACTTTTGAAAGAGAAAAAGAACTTGAAACACCTCTACTATGGATTTTTTTGGATGAAGCTCATGAATTATTACCAAGAGAGGGAATGAATGCTGCTATGCCTGCATTAATTCAGTTGTTAAGGGAAGGAAGACAACCTGGAATCAGTTTAGTTCTTGCAACTCAACAACCAGGAGAAATTCACCGTGATGTTATTACACAAAGTGATATTGTTATTAGCCATAGAGTTACTGCAAAACCAGATATTGAAGCTTTAAACACAATTAACCAGACTTATTTAACTTCAAGCATTTTAGCTAATCTAAATAATTTGCCAAAAGTTAAAGGTGCTGCCATTATTTTAGATGATAATTCTGAACGTATTTATTCTATGAAAGTTCGTCCAAAGATGAGTTGGCATGGTGGAGATACTCCTTCAGCTGTTAAAATTGAAAAGAAACTACTAGAAATATGATGGATAAATTTTCTTTAAGGTCTAGGCAAGAAGGTTATTTAGGAAGAAGTGTTTACAAATTATTATTTTTAAACAGAAAATATAGAATAATTAAACAAGGAAATAAAGTTCTTGATTTGGGTTGTTATCCTGGATCCTGGTTGCAATTAATAACACAACTAAAAGCTAATGCATATGGTGTTGATGTTAGACAAATAAAAAACCTTCCTAATGTTAAATTTATTTTAGGAAGCGTGATGAATGAAAATACAATAAATAAAATTAAATTTTTTGGGAAATTTGAGGTTGTTTTAAGTGATTTATCTCCAAAAACTACCGGGGATAAAATGTTGGATGAAGAACGTTCTTTTGAATTAAGTATGCAGGCATTCAATATAGCCAAAGAAGTTTTAAAACCTAAGGGAAATTTTGTATGTAAGATATTTCAAAGTGGTAAGTTTAATGAATTCTTGAATTTAATGAAAAAACACTTCTCTTTTGTTAAATCAACCAAACCAGAAGCATCTAAAAAATCAAGCAAAGAAATGTATATTGTTGCATTTGGTTATAAAACTTGAAAATCTATGCATACTCTGTAAACATATGGAGAGTAAGCGCCGCATTTTAGTGCTTTTAATATTTTAATTTTCTTAAAGTATTTTTTTATTTTATTTATTGTTCCTTTTGGAAAGTCTTTTTCTTGAGAGAAACCATAAAAATGAACTATTGTACCTTTTTTTATTTTATTTTTTATTAAATTTAAATATAATTCAGCATTTTTAGGAGCAGGCATTATTATTCTGTCAAACTTTAATTTTATTTTAGGAAGAATTTTTTTAACATCTCCCTTAAATAATTTTATATTATTTATTTTATTTAACATTAAATTTTCTAAAGCATATTTATGCGCTACAGGATTAATTTCTATTGCATAAATTTCTTTAGCTTTTGAGTTCCTTGCTATAACTATAGGATAAATTGCTATTCCTGAAAACATAACCAAGATTGTTTCATTGAATTTAACTTGTTTTGCTATTCTTAATCTTTCATTTGCCAATCTTGAACTAAAATAACACTTTTCTAAGTTTAATTTAAATATGGAATTATTTTCCTTGTATAATGCTTCTTTTGTTTTCTTTCCTGCTATTACCTTATATTTTGGTAATCTGTATTTTCCAGAGAATTTTTTAGTTTTTAATAATATGGTTTTAATGTTTTTATTTAATTTTAATAATGTATTAGCAATTAGTTTTTGTTTTTTTAAATCATCTAGAAGTTTAGAAAAAATAGCTATATTTCCAATTACATCAAAAGAACTTGGTGTTTCTTTAAGTTTATTTTTTAATGCTTCTTTTAAAGTAACCATAAATAAGCTATTAAGTAAAGTTTATATATAGTTTATCATTTATTTTAATATGAGGGTAAACTATGAAAGATAGAGAAAAAAGAGTTAATTATTCGGTACTTTATATATTTTTAATATTGTTTTTTGGATGGATTCTTAC
>JBBSWY010000015.1:0-1304 GCA_038046045.1 Nanobdellota archaeon | reverse complement strand
ATGTTTGCAGATGAAGAAGATTTTATTAACCAGGCAATACTAAAGCAGATTTCTAAATACAGAGAAGCTTAATTTAATTCAAAAACAACATTTACACTTGCTCTTACTTCTAAGCTACTTGGAAATATTTCTGTGGAAACTGCTTTCCTTACATCTCCACCAGATTCAGCCATAAAATATGGATAAGGATAATAATTATAATCCGAAATTGTAACTTGCTTTACTTTTCCTAATTTAGCATTTAATCCTTCAGCAGTAGCTTGAGCTTTATCTCTTGCATCTTCTGAAGCTTTGCTAATTGCCTCTTTTTTAATCTCATTTTGCTTTTCTTCAGATAATTCAAAATTAATGCTTTGTATAATTGTTGCGCCATTATCGATACTTACATCAACAACCTTTCCTATTTTTGGGAAGTCTTTAGTTTTAACCTTTAATATGTTGCTTGTTTTATAACCTTTAATCTCTTGCTTTCCATTATCATAATTATAATCCGGATAAATATTATATGAAGAAGTTTCAATTTCATCTTTTGTAATTCCATTATCATTTAATGCCTTTAGTACCTTTTCACTTATTACAGCATTTTCATTTTTTGATTCTTCTGCTGTATCTTTTAAAGTTTCAATATTAACATAAACACTAACCTCATCTGCTAATGCGTTAATTACAGAAGTTCCAGAAACATTAATTGTAGTTTTTTCTTTTTGAGCATTGAAATACAAGAACAATCCAACTATTAAAACAACTGCAAATAAAACCATAAGCAAATTATTGTTCTTCATATTTTTTAATAAATTAAGGTTATTTAAATATGTTATGATAGCTTTAATTTAATTTGAAGTTATACGCTGAGGGTGGGATTTGAACCCACAAGCCCTTGCGGGCACAAGCTTTCTATTCTTGGTTCCAGGTTCGCATTCTAAGAATCTTGCGCAATACCAAGTTATGCGACCTCAGCTTAAGAAATAAAATTTTTTTAATAATTTATAAACTTATTCAATAATACCAATAGAAATCTGTATGCTTTCTGGAATTGGAACTCTCATTATTAATCTTAAAGCTCTTTCATTGGCATCTAAATCAATTAATCTTTTGTGGATTCTCATTTCAAATCTATCAAAACTAGCTTTACCTTCACCATCTGGACTTTGTCTTGTGGTAATCTTTATTCTTTTAGTTGGCAAAGGAATAGGACCATGAATCTTTGTTTTTGTCTTTTCAGCTATATCTATTATACTCTTAGTTATTTCATTTAAATCATCTATATTATTCGTTGATAAATTAATTCTAGTTTTTGGCATAGT
>JBBSWY010000014.1:1576-12491 GCA_038046045.1 Nanobdellota archaeon | reverse complement strand
CCGAAATATAAAGCTTTTGATAGTTCTTTTTTATTTGGTTCAATAATAAATACTTCAAAGTTATCTATATTATCTAAAAATGGGCTTAATAATCTTTCATTTAAAACATTTGTTCCATTTGTAAGTAAATTAAAAGATGGCATTACAATTAAAGTTTTATTCTTCCATTTTCCTTTTAAAAAACAAGAATATTTCTCTGTTCTAATTCCTTTTTTTAATGAAATAGCAGGATGTTCATGTCCAATAATTAAAACTTTTCCTAAATTAACTATGATCTTATCACCATGCATTATTGTAATATCATCTAAATTATAACTTTCTATTAATTTTATGTTTCTTTTTTCAGCTATTGGAAATAAAATAGGATCATGATTTCCTTTTATTACAATAACTTCCTTATCTTTTAAAAAATCAAATAATTTTAGTATATTTTTCCATTCCTGATGAGATATTTCACCAAACTCGTGCTTTGTATCTCCATTTAATATTACTCTTTCAACTTTAATTTTATCAAAAATTAATTTTAATTTTAACATTAAATCCTGAAATTGAAATCTTGGCATTAGAATTCCCCGTTTATTCAAGCTTTCTTCTATTCCGAGATGTAAATCACTTAAAATTAAAGTTTTATAACTCTTTAAATACAATCCTAAATCAATTATGTAAATATCCTCATTAATCTTCTTCATATTCAATTTCATGCTCCTTTCCTATTTTAGCCATGATTAATGTATGCATATTTTTTAAGAATTTAATTTTATCTTCCATTTTTAAGATATCTAAGTAACCCTGCAATACAATATTAAAAGCAAATGGACTTGGTATAGTAGTATGAACTTCCTTTAATTTTATTTCTTCTTTCTCAATCTTCTTTAATATTTCAGCTGTATTTTTTATATCCATTAAATCTTCTAATACCTCTCTTTTAGCTTCTTTTAATATAGAGAAATCATTGCTAATTCTTCTTATTGCACTTATTAACAACATAGAGGAAACTTGCTGTCTTCCAACTCTTTTCTTTTGTCCTTTATACTCTCTTAATATCATTAATGATCTAGTTGCACAATGTCTGAATCTTCTTTTTAATATTTCAGAATTATCAATTGCTCTTTCCAATAACTCTCTTATTTTTTCTGATTTAAGTAATTTAAATGCCTGAACTATTTGTAAACTGCCTTCATAACTTAAATAAAAACCATTGTCATTAATCCCAATTTCAACGTCTTTGTGCTGTAATTTTCCTATTGCATATCCTAAAGCACGAGATAAACAATCATTTACTCTTCTTCCAAATAAAGAATGAAAGATAACATATTTTTTATTATCTTCATTATAATGCTCAATTATAATCTTCTTATCATTTGGAATTTCTTTTAAATACAAATATTGCTCGTTAAAATAATTGTAAATAGCAAGAGCTGCATTTTTATCAACATACAAATAAGAATCTATAAACTCTAAGATTTCCTTTTTTGTTTTACCAGATTTAAATCTTTCTTCCATTAATCTTCTAAATCTTCCTATTTCTAAAGCCAAATCAAAATTTAAAGGCAACATCTCAGAAACCCAGTTAGGAATAGTTGGGGTACGGTTAACAGAAGCTTTAACTTGGGCTACCATTCCACGAGAAAATTGAAATTCATAAGTCTGCCCACCTAAAGTAAAAACATCTCTTGATTTCATTCTCTCTAAAAAATTCTCATCTAAATGCCCAATAACTTGATCTCCGATTTTAACTGTAATAAATGTTTCATCTGGTATTGTTCCAACATTTGTCATGTAAATAACACGAGCTAACTTTCCCCTTTTTCCAATCATTCCCGTGCTTTCATCATACCATATTTTAGCATAAACATGTCTATCTTCTAAGGTATTATAAAATCCTGAAAGATATTTAATAACTTCAAGAAAATCATTTTTATCCAAATTTCTATAGCAATAACTTCTTTTAATTAATTTAAGTAAATCATCAATATGTATTTGATCTGAAATAGCTATACCATAAATTTGCTGTGCTAAAACATCTAGGCAATTTTCAGGAATATGAATTTTGTCAATATTTCTTTCAAGAACATTTTTTAACATAACGCTAGATTCAATAAGATCATCTCTATCTAAAACAATAATTCTACCTTTAATTGTATCATGTAATTTATGTCCTGCTCTTCCTGCTCTTTGTGTAGCACGAGCAATTGATTTTGGTGATCCAAGCATAATTACCAAGTCAATATAACCAATATCTATTCCAAGTTCTAAAGAAGTTGAGCAAACAATAGCTTTTAATTTACCCTCTCTCATTCTTGTTTCCATATTTAATCTGTGTTGCTTGCTTAAACTACCATGATGAGCTCCAATATTTTCTGTATAATTTTTAGGAAATTTATCTTTTAAATAATGCACAACCCTTTCTGTTGCGCTTCTTGTATTGGTAAAAATTAAGGTTGTTTTATGATCTTGAATTAATTTATTTATTAATTTATACATAGAATGATGCATTTCTTCATGTGTTGTGTTAATTAAATCTTTTAAAGGACTTAGAACTTTAAGATCCATTTTTTTAGTTAAATCTATTTTAGCAATCTTACAATTTCTGTTATTTCCAACTACAAACCTAGCTATGTCTTCTATTGGTTCTGTAGTTGCACTCAATCCTATTCTTGTAAAATTTCCAGCTAATTCATGCAGTCTTTCTAATGATAAACTTAAATGTACTCCTCGTTTATTTTCAGCCAAAGAATGAACTTCATCTATAATACAATATTTTACGTCACGTAATTTTTCTCTGAATTTTGGACTTGTTAAAATTATGGCTAAACTTTCTGGTGTAGTAACTAGGATATGAGGGGTTTCTTTAAGCATCTTTTGTTTTTCCGTTGCTGTTGTATCACCTGTTCTTACTGCAACTTTAATGCCAAGTTTCTTTCCTGCAATTTCTTCCATTTCTTTTAATGGTTGTTCTAAGTTAAAGAAAACATCATTATTTAATGCCTTAAGAGGAGAAATATATAAACAATAAACTTTATTTTCTAATAAATTATTCTCTTGTAATGTTATTAATTCATTTAATATTGCTAAAAATCCTGTTAATGTTTTTCCACTTCCAGTAACAGCAGAGACTAAGACGTTTTCCTGGTTATGAATTGGAATAACAGCATATTTTTGTGGTTCTGAGAATGTTTTAAATTTATTTTTAAACCAAGTTCTCACTATTGGATTTAATATACTGAATATTTCTTCATCTTTGTATGGCTTATCTAAGTAATTAATCATTTTTAATAAAGCAATTGAAGTAGAAATTAATGGTTTATAAAATTATCTAAGGTTTTTAATTTCATTTAAAACTTCATCTTTTTCTTTTCTAGAAGTATAAGTTTTACCAAATCTTACTAAAATTTCATTAATTTTGTTCCAGTATTCTTTAGGAAATAAATTTTTTAATTCTTCCTCAACTTTATGTGGTTTATTGCTTTTAGCCCAACCTAATTTTCTTGAAATATAAAAAACATGGGTATCAACTGGCAAGGCATGTTTTCCATATTCAGCTAAGAATACATTTGCTGTTTTTCTTCCTACACCCGGTAAATCAATTAATTTATCAAAATCATGAGGAACTTTAGAATTATAATTATTAACTAAGCATTTAGCACAATTAATAACATTTTTAGATTTAGTTTTATAAAAATTTACCGGTTTTATAATTTTCTTAACATCTTTGATATTTGCTTTAGCTAATTTACTCAAATTATATTTTTGAAATAATTTACTTGCTATGGGAATTGTTTTTTCATCTCTTGTTCTAGCTGACATTATAGTAGAAATTAAAGTTTGCCATTCTTCGTTCCAAGATTCAGCAGCCAACCTCATTCTGGAACTTCTTTTTTCTAGTTCTTTTAATTGTTTTAGAATTTTTTCCATATAAAACTAATTTCTTCTTGCCATTAATATTCTTTCTATTCCATAATTTGCTGGTTCTGAATCCAAGTTTTTTAATAAATCTTTATTTGAGCTTAGCTTCTCTAAAAATTCTTTAGATTTAACTTCTTGATCCTTATTGTCCGGTATCATAACATAAGCTGCTACTGTTATAGCTACTAATTCTACAGGACCAACTCTTAAATATGATGATAAAATATTGTTATAAAATAATTGAAAAATACTATGAAATTTACTTGCTTCTTCTAAATTCAGGTCTATGTCCAAATAATTCAAAATTCCTAACCCATATAAAGAAGTATAGTGCTCTACCATCTTAATTTCTTTGAAAATATAAAAAGTTAGCTATAACATCTTCCTTCATTAATCTTTTATAATAACCTTTTTCTTTTACTCTTTTAATAACTTCTTTAGTTATATTAATTATAGGTTCTTCTTCGTTTTTTGGGGACATTAAAATTGCATAAACTAATCCTGTGATTTTTATAAAATTTATGTGATATGGAAAAGTTGGGTCATAGTAATCGTTATAAAGTTTATCGTACTGTTCCTTAAAAAATTTAATTAAATGCTCGTCTAGACTAAGACCAATCTTTTTTAGTAAATCAAGTCCTTTTTCAGCAGTATATAATCGTTTTGTGTAATGTAATTCCATTTTTTAATAATAAAACATTTAACTATTTAAATACTTCTCCTGTTTCTTGGCTCCAAAATAATAAATCGAGTTCGTCCATTGAAATATTAACTTTATTGCTAAATTCTATAAATTTATTTTCAATTTCAAAATATTTCTTTGGGGTTAGTGTAGCAGGAATTTCATTAATAACATTTAGTTTATGTAAATTCTTTAAAATATGCCTGTCTAATATAGCAACACCCCTATGACCAATATTTCTTAAAAAATGTGAAGCTTCTTTGTAACCATAACCTTTAACATTTTCAACTAACCATTCTCTTAGTTCTCTGGAATTCTTGATTTCTTCTAATTTATTTTTAATTACTAACCATTTTTTTTTAAATTCTAGTAAATATTTAGATTTATTAATGTGAAATCTTATTCTATCATTTAAATAATTTACAGGATCTATATCTTTACTTTCAAAATCATTTTCTTTCAATTTCAAAATAGCATTCCAGCATGCTTTAGCAGAACTTTGAGGTGTTAATATGCAAAAACAAGCTTCATAAAAATAATCTTCTTTTTTAACATTAGAAAAATCATCCAATCTTTTCTTAATAATATCCTTTCTCTTATTATATTCTTCTTCTAAGTTCATAATAATAAGAATTAGTTAGAATTTAAAAATTTAATTCTTTTAACAATTCAATTGGTTTGCGTTCATCATAACCAGATTCAGCTTCATGCCAGTATTTTATTTTATTTTCTCCAAGTTGCCAGCATAAGAATATTTCTTGGTCATTATATTTGGAATAAAAATCAACTAATCCAAAATTTAAATCCTTTACAATAACCCCATAATTTAATATTTCCTCCAATAACATATAAAATTGATAATAAAGTTTATGAGAATTTTTTCTTGAATTAATTTCATTTGTTATAAACTCAAATTCATCTTCATAATTGATTTCTATTTTATTTAATATGTTAATAGCCTTGCTTAGTCTGATTAATCTATTTAATTTTATAGTAATCTCTGGAAGTAATTCTTCTGCTTCATTTAATGTAAAATACTTTTTTTTCATCTTTTATTTAAATGGATTTTATACCCAAACAGCTAAGATGCCGCCTAAGATCATTAAATTAACTAAATGATATAAGACATGGATTGAATATAATTTAAAAGATCTACCTTCCCAAAGCATCATTCCAAGCATTGATGTTGCAAAAAATCCAAGCCATACTAAAAATCCCGTCCACATCCCTTGGTTAAATGTTACTGCTCCCATATAATCTACGAAATGTGATAATATATATGCCATAACAAAGGTTCCCAAGAAATTAACAAAGTAAGATTTTCCCATTCCTTTCTTTTTCATAGCTTGAATTTTTTTATTGTCAAACTTCATTTCTTTCATCCACGCTTTACCAAATAAAGCACCAAACCATAAAGATCCAATTACCATAGATACAACTGCAGAAATCAAAACAGCTAGTAAATTTATATCAGCTTGTGGCATTTTGTTAATATTTTATAGTATTTACTTATTTATAAATATTTGTTTTTAATTTTTATTATAAATTTCCTTTAATAATAAGGCATCTTTTTCTACGTTTGGGCTTTCACATACAATTATTCCTTTTAATTTAAATTCTTTCCATATTTTAACTAAATCTTTAAAGTTTAAATCAGAATCTTGTAAATTAACATGATTTTTTTCACCTTTTTCAGAATAATTAACACCCTGGCAATGAAAATGTACATTGTTTAAAGCATTTTTTCCAAGTTTTTTCTCCATTAAAGCTAAAACTTCTCTAAATTCTTCTTTTGAATTATATTTACCATTAGAATAAGCATGTAAATGACTCCAATCAATGCAAGGAAGAACATTTTCAAATTCTGAACTTAAATTTATTATTTCATTTATATTTCCAAATTGTGCTACTCTTCCAGCAGTTTCAGGACGAACCCAGATTTCAACATCATCTTTTTTTAATTCTTTTAATATTAAGGATATTGCTTCTTTAACTTTATTATAAACATCTTTTGGATTTTGTTTCATATAATAAGCAGGATGAAAACAAACTGAATAACCACCGCATAAATAACTTATTTTAGCGCTTTGAACTATATATGAAATGCCAGCATGCCATTTTGGTTTTTCTTTTGCATTTAAATTAATATAATATGGAGCATGACAACTTATCATTAAATCGTTTTCTTTCGCTATTTTATTAACTTCAGGAGCTTTTTCTTTTGTAACATGAATAGAATGAACAAATTCCAATTCCATTCCATCTAATCCTAATTTTTTAACTTGCTTTAATCCTTCTAATGTACCTGGTTTTTTTGTTGATAACGGAATTCCAGATGTTAAAAAATTTAATTTACTTGGTTTAATCATTTTGTTTCAAGTTTTTTCTTTAAATCTTTAAAACTAATAACCTCTGCCCAATTTGTTAAGGGTGGGTTATTTAATATAATCTCTTTTTCTTTTTGACTTCCAGAGTAAGTATCGGTCGCTTCTTTTAAAATACTAACTTTATAAGCATGCCAGTTTAGTTCTTGTGCTGTAGAAATTACACAACAATCAATTGTTTGGCCAATTAAAACAATTTCTTTAACTTCTTTAGGTTTTCCTATTGTTAAATTTAACCATTTTTTAAAAGCTTTTGGATCTTGATATGGTAATCCTGGTTTTTTATTCGGATTACCAATATTCTTTCTTGTCCATATCGGAGAATTCATACATTTTATCCAAATATTTTTTAATTTAATATCACTTGGAATTTCTGATTTATAACCCCACTCACCAGGATGACATTCATCTCCTTGACCCCTATCTCCGGGTCTGGGTTGTCTATAATCTGAAATTATTTCTACAATTTTAATATTATTTTTTCTTGAGTAAGGCACTAAGATATTTTTAATAAAATTAACGCTTGGGCGAAATTCATAACAAATTCCGCCTTTAGAAGTAAAATCTTTCTGAAAATCTACTGAAAGTATTTTTATTTTATTCATAATCTTTTATAGGTTAAATGAGTTTATAAATATTTTTCATATCCATTTTTTCCTACTTAATTAAATTTCTCAAGTAATTTAAAATTTCCTCTTTGGGCTTAATTTTAGTAAATTCGCCTTCATCTATTCTAATTACTTTCCAACCTTTATTTATAATATCTTTATCCCTTATCTTATCAAGTTCTTTTCTATCTTCATGCCAATAAGATCCATCATATTCAACATTTAGTTTTTTTAATGGAATTACAACATCTCCATAATAAACTCTTTTATTTCCTTTTATTGGATAGTTTAGTTTAGCACTTTTATAAAAATTATTCTTTATTAAATTATAAATTGTAATTTGCCCTCTAGAAATATAACCTCCTCTTTTAATTTTTTGTTTCTTATACCTTTTAGCCATAGTGTAAATGGGATGTGCTTTTGGATTATTATAATAAAAATCCCTAACTATTTGAGAAATTTTTAATTTGGTAGATTTTTTATGATTTTTCCCAAACATAGGATTTCTTTCACCCTTAGCCAAGCCTTTTTCTATTCTTAATTTACTAATGTATTCTTTCATTCTTTTAGTATGTTTCTTCCCATAAAACGGATTTTTGTTACCAACCCATCTTCCTTTCCAAAATTTACTCAATTTTTTTCTTACTTCAAGCGTATGCGTTTTTCCATACATCGGGTTTTTCTCGCCTTTAAATGTTCCTTTATTTTTATGTATCTTTCTTATTTTCTCTCTTGTTTCTTTAGAAGGAATAACACCGTATCTTGGATTACCATTTCCACTCATTGCTTTAGAATGATTTGGATTTAATTGCCCTTTCTTAAGCTTAAACATCTTAGCATAGTCTTTACAAGTAATATTATGACAAGTTAACATATGGGATTCTGTTATCATTCCTAATCTTCTTTTACATATTAAACAAGTGGGCATTTTACCTCTTTTAGACGAGAAAAATAAGATATCTTTACTTATAAACATAACCCGTGCGGTTGTCACTTGGACAGTTGGGAACTAATATATATTTCAAAAAATATACTTTTTATACCCTTTTTCCTCTATTTCATCTGCTAATTTAGAACTTCCCTCATCAACAATTTTACCATTTACCATAACATAAACTCTATCTGGTTTAATATATCTTAAAATTCTATTATAATGTGTAATCAATAAAAACGATTTTTCTTTAGTTTTTAAAGAATTAATTCCATTAGCAATTGTTTTTAAAGAATCTATATCTGCGCCCGAATCAGTTTCATCGAGTATAGCTAATTGTGGGTTTAAAACAGCTAATTGCAAGATTTCAGCGCGTTTCTTTTCCCCACCGGAAAAACCTTCATTTAAATAACGGCTCATAAAACTTTTATCCATTTTTAATAAAGACATTTTTTCTTCTAATAATTTTTTAAAATCTAATAAAGATATTTTATTTTCATTTAAGGAATTATAAGCTGTTCTTAAGAAATTAGATAATGTAACTCCTGGAATCTCTTGAGGATATTGAAAACTTAAAAATAATCCTAATTTAGCTCTTTCATCAACTTTTAATTCTAGAATATTTTTTCCCTTATACAATATTTTTCCTTTTGTAACTTGATATCTAGGATTTCCCATAATAACATTTGCCAAACTAGATTTACCAGAACCATTAGGACCCATTAACGCCACTATCTCCCCTTCATTCATTTCAAGATTTAGTCCTTTAACTATTTCTTTTCCCTCAACATTAATATGCAAATCTTTTATAATTAATTCATTTTTCATATTCATTAATTCCTTTTTCCAAAGTTGATAAAGATAATAAAGCGCAGTTTAATCTTGTTGGTGTAAGTTTAATCCCAATTAATTCAAGTAAATCGTCATTTGTAATTTTTTTTATTTCATTCAAAGTTTTATTTTTAATATAACTAAGCAATAAATCTGCACTTGCCTGGCTTATTACACATCCTTTTCCTATAAATTTAGCTTCCTTAACTTTATTTCTATCTAATTTTAATTCAATTTGTATTTCATCGCCACATAAAGGATTATTTTCTTTAGCCCGGATACTTGCATTTATCAAAACTCCAACATTTTCTGGATTCTTGTAATGCTCTAATATATTTTCTCTATAAATGTTCATTTTTCAAACACCCTTTTAACTTCCAATAATGCTTTTACTAAGTTATCAACATCATCTTTTGTATTATAAATATAAAATGAAGCTCTTGCACTTGCAGCAATATTTAATTTTTTATGTAAAGGCATAGTACAATGATGACCTGCTCTTATTGCTATTCCATAATTATCTAACAAACTAGCAAGATCATGCGGGTGTATCCTTTGTAAATTAAATGATATTAATCCTGTTCTTTCATTTGCATTTTTTGGACCATAAATTTCTATATTTTTTATTTTACTTAATTTTTCTAAAGCATATTTTATTAATTCAAGTTCATGTTTTCTAATTTTATTAATATTAATCTTATTTATGTAATCTATAGCAGAACTAAATGCAACAACATCTGCAATATTTGGAGTTCCCGCTTCAAATCTTTCTAATGTATCTATAAATTTAGTATCTTGCTTTGTAACTTCTAATATTGTTCCACCGCCCGTTTCAAAGGGTCGCATTTCATTAATTATTTCTTTTCTTGCATATAATACCCCAACACCGAAAGGGCCAAACATTTTATGACCTGAAAAAGCATAAAAATCACATCCTAAATCTTTAACATCAACTTTTAAATGAGGAATTGCCTGTGCGCCATCTACAAATAATAATGTTTTATATTTCCTGGTTAATTTTGATATTTCTTTTATAGGATTTATAGTACCAAGAACATTTGAAGCATGTGTAATTGCAAGTAATTTAACTTTTCTTGAACTTAGTTTTTCCTTTAGTTCATTTAAATCTAATTTTCCTTCTTTATTTATTCTTATATAATCTAATTTTGCATTTTTTCTTTTAGTTAGTAATTGCCATGGAACTAAATTACTATGATGTTCCATTTCTGTTAATAAAATTACATCTTTACTTGTAATAATATTTGAAAAGTAACTATAAGCTGCTAGATTTACACTTTCTGTAGTATTTCTTGTAAAAATAATTTCATCTTTACTTGCATTGATAAATTTAGCTACCTTTTCTCTTGTTTTTTCATATAATTCAGTAGCTTCTTCTCCTAAAGTATAAATTGAACGATGAATGTTTGAATTATGTTTAGAATAAAATTCATTTAAAGCATTAATAACTTGTTTTGGTTTTTGTGATGTTGCGGCATTATCTAAATAAATTAATCTTTTTCCATTAATCTTTCTATTCAATATCGGAAAATCTTTTTTGTAGTTCATTTTATTT
>JBBSWY010000014.1:0-1476 GCA_038046045.1 Nanobdellota archaeon | reverse complement strand
ATTATATTCTTTATTTCCTCTATCTCTTCTAAGTCAATTTTTTTCATTAAATCATTAAAAAATCCCTTAACTAATTCTTTTCTTGCTAATTCCTCGTTTAAACCGCGAGACATTAAATAAAACATCTTATCTTTATCTAAATGAGAGACAGTAGCTCCATGTGTGCATCTAACTTCAGAATTATCTATTTCAAGTTCTGGGATTGAATCTGCTTCTGCATCATTGCTTAATAATAACGTTTCTTCTTTTTGATAACCATTTGAATAAGGAGCATTTCTATCAATTTTGATTAAACCGCGGTAAATTCCTTTAGATTTATCAAATAAAGCTCCTTTAGTTAACATGTCCGAAGTTGTATTTGGTTTATTATGAATATTTTTTGCTGAAATATCAAATTGTTGTTCTTCATTTCCCAAAAACAATCCATAATTATTTGTTTTTGCATTTTCTCCGTTTAATTCAGTAATTGTTTCAGAATACGTTAGCTTGCTTCCTAAATTAAATTCATGCCAGTTTAATTTGGCTTTATTTTGCAAGGAAGCTTTCTTAAAATTAAAATTATAAACATTATTTCTTAAATTCTGCAAGTTAAAATAGTTTAATTCAGAACTTTCATTTAAAAATACTTCAACTATCTTGCTATAATATTGTTTATCTTTGCTTTCATTGCTTAAACTTTCATCTATTAAATTTAACCTTGCATTCTCTCCCAATATAATTAAAATATGCTGGAATAAAGAGTTCCCTTCCAATAATGAACTAATTTTTATTGGTTTTTTAACTTTGATATTGGCTGGAATATAAATTAAAAATCCCTTATCTAACAAACAAGTATTAAGCAAAGTAAATTTATTTTCAGGAATTAATTTTAATAAATGTTCCTTCATAATTTTCTCTTCTTTTTTAAATGAAGTATCAAATGTTTCAAAAACAATTTTCTTGCTTGGAACTTCTAGATTAATTTGACTTAGATTGCTTTCTTTTATAATATTTTCAAAATTAAAATCATAATTTAGCCTAATATTTAATCCATATCTAAAATTAGGAGTTAAAGTTTCATTAAATAACTTAAAAGCTTCTAACCTTTTCTTAAGAAACCACTCTGGCTCATTTTTCTCTCTACTTAAATCTCTTATTACATCTAAATTTATTTTTTCATTTAATTTCATATTAAGAATTATCCTAAATTTCCTTCTATTTCGAGTTCTATTAATCTATTTAACTCAACTGCATATTCTATTGGTAATTCCTTCACTATTGGCTCAATAAAACCATTAACAATTAATTGTGTTGCACGTTCTTCGTTTAAACCGCGAGACATTAAGTAAAATATTTGTTCTTGAGATATTTTTCCAACAGTAGCTTCGTGTGCAATATCTGAATTGCTTTGCTTAATATCCATGTAAGGAATTGTATCGGACTTAGAAATATTATCAAGCATTAAAGCATCACATTGAACTTTAGATTTAGCATTAA
>JBBSWY010000013.1:0-8906 GCA_038046045.1 Nanobdellota archaeon | reverse complement strand
TTAATTATTCGGTACTTTATATATTTTTAATATTGTTTTTTGGATGGATTCTTACTCAGTTTATTGCAATTAATAAAGATAGTTTGTTAATAAAAGATAATCAAATTACCGGGTTAGCCTTACAAATAGATCCATTAAGTGGTCTTGGTAATTTATTAAGTAACGAGGTTAGATTGGGTGCGGGTGGGGAGTCTTTCCCCGTATGGATTTATTTAGTGACTTTTGCAATAGCAATGAGCGTAATATTTATAGCTGCGAGGAATATTGCATTCTTTAAGGGTGATGAAAGAAGAGGGGCTGCCATAATGTTTTCTATTGGTGTAACAGCATTAACGGTTTTTTCAACAAATATTGTAAGTTGGATTGCTTATTTAGCTGCTTCTTTGGGATTTTTCCTTATTCTTATAATAATAGCTTTGCTTGGTTTGGATGGTTATTTTGCAGTTCATAAAACTGTAAGTGAAGGGGTAGGTGGATTAACTGAAGTAGCGTCACAAAGACAAACAGCTAGAAACACTTTAATTACAGCTAGAAATCAACAACCAGTTCCGACTCCAAATCAACCAACTGCTTTAGGAAGAATTTTCAATAGGATTAGGCATCCGCTAACAAACCCCCCACAAACGCAAGCACAAGCACAACAGGTTCGGCAACAAAGAGGTCAAACACAAAGACAAGCTCAACAAAATTTAAGACAACAGCAACAAATTAGGCAAAGATGGTTATTATTTTTACAACAATCTCAACAAAATTTAAATTTACTAGTTAATCAATTAAATAATCAACGAAATTGGAATAATGTTTTAGGAGAATTGGCCAGAATATCTCAAATTCGCAGAGATTTACCGAATATTAGAACCGGGAATATTGGAACTTTACTAAGAACTGGACAAACCCATATGCAAAGAGTACTTGCAAATCCAAACGATGCTAGAAATATTGCTTTAGCTATACAGTTTTTAAATAATGTTCAAACCACATATAATTTAATATTAAACCAACTATAAAATGTTTCCTTTTAATTTATTTAAGAAAAAAGAAATTGAATTACCAGAAGAAGAATTACCGGTACAGCAAGATTTAGGAACAGAAAAACAATTCTATTCTGGATTAGATAAAGAAGATTTAATTTTAAGCAAGTTAGAAACAATAAATGCTAAACTAGATAATATTGACCAGAGATTAAAGAAAATAGAAGAAATCGCTAATTCTTAATTATTTACTTCCACCAAGATAAGGGCTTACAACAGGTTCAATAAATGGCCATATATATGGTGCTAAAACAACTAAAATTCCCACAACCAAACTATGTGCCCATGTTTGCTTTAATCCCCTACTACTTCCAATTGTTGTTTTAACCACAGCAGAAGCTGCATGTACTTTTATTATTGTTAACAAACCGATAAAAATTTGGAAAACTAAGATATTATTTAAATAAGGAATGTTTTGCAAAAAAGTTAAATTAGCATAAACAAATTCTGCATTCATTGTTGTAAATATAGCTAAAATAGCCCAAAAAACAGAATGCATTCCATGGGTAAGCCAATGACTCCCTCTAAAATTCTCATCTCTATGGATTAAAATTAGCTCATACAAACCAATAATAACGCCCATTACTAAAGGTCCAATGTACTGTATCTGGGTTTCTGCCATCAATTATCCTTTAAGTTTAGTTATATTTAAATATTATGTTTTACTCTTAAGAATATGAAGCCTTGGTTGCATGAGCTTGAGTTTTTAGCTGATAAGTCTATTCCATATTTAGTTTTAGTTTTATTAATATTAATTGTCTTGGATATATTTTATCATGAAAAAACAATACCATATGAAAATCAGATTTTAATTTTAGATTATTTTATTGTTCTAGTATTTATCATAGATTTAAGCTTTAAGTATTATAGAGTAAGGAATGCCAAAACTTTTCTTAAAAAATACTGGATTGATATCATTGCAGTATTTCCTTTTTTCTTAATGTTTAGATTAGTTGAAGAAATATTAATTTTGACAAGCATAAGTCAAAGTTTAACTGAAAGCCAAAAAGTTTTACATAGTGGTGTTGAGATAGGAAGAATTTCAAGGGAAGTTAGCGAAGAAGCAAGGGTATTAAGAGAAATACAAGAAGCTTCAAGATTAGAAAGAACCACAATGTTTACCAGAATATTAAGACCATTAGAAAGAGCACCTAGAATTTGGAGAATGTTGCATTTTTATGAAAAACCTTATAAAAAATCTAAAAGTACTTAGTTAAATTATTTTGTTCAGAAGTTTTTTTAACATTAATTATTCTGTCAATATTTTTCTGAACTCTTTCCTGATTAAATTCATGCCTATCTACAAGCAATTTCATTATCTTTTCAACATCCGGCTTTTCATATCTTAATTTATAATTTTTTATTACAGGCATATTTTTGAAGGTGGCATAAATTTGTTTCCAGTTAAAATCAGCTTTTACTTCCTTGAATAATTTATCATAATTTTTATATTGTCTTACTAATTTTAATGCTGTCTTTGGTCCTATTCTCGGCACACCTTCATGATAATCTGTTCCAATTAAAATAGCTAAGATAATTAACTGGTCTTGTTTTATTCCAAGATTTTTAAGAACTTCTTTTAACTCAATTACTTCTGGTGAAACATTAATATAAGCTCCTGAAGCTATTTTTCTTCTTTGTGAAACAGTTAAATTTTTTACCAATTTTGGTGCGCCATATAATAAACAATCATAATCTGTTGATCCAACGTAATCGACATCTCCTTTTTCACCCATAAATGCGCATTGTGCTTCTGCCTCGCTTGGTGCTTGTATTACTGGTAATCCTAAAGCTTGAATTAATTCCTTGCTTTCCTGAATCATCTCATTATTCACTCTTATGCTTTGCTTAGAATAACGCAACATTAATTCTTCATTCTGTTCTTCCTTAGCTTCTTTAAATCTTTCTTCTGCTATTTGTTTTCTGTATTCGCGTTCTTCTTGTTCTTTAACCTTTAATAAAGGTGCTTTTCCATCAAATATAAAATACAATTTAACATTCTGGGCCATTAAATTTGTCACCCTAGTTATAATTCCCTGTAAATGAGATGTAATTCTTTGTTTTGAATCCATTAAGGGGGTTCCATCTTGTTGTCTTATTGAACTTAGAAATTGATAAAGCATCTGAGAGGCGTCTATTGCTATCTTCTTGTTCTCTAAATCCTTAAATGAAATCTGTTTTTTTGGTACTAATTCAGATATTTGTAAACCCATAAAATTAATTATATTAGAAGATTTATAAATGTTTATAACGAAAAGCTTTTAAATAATTTGTAATTAAAAATAATATGAGTAATAACAAGCAATCATTACACCATAGGTTAATTAGACAACCTTTAGATGAAAAAGAAGAAATGGTTATGAAAAAGATTTCTAGTGAGGAACTTAAAAATTATGCCTTAATGCAACAAGATCCTACAAATTCTCAAGCCTACATATTATCAAAAAAATATAATCTAAATTGCGAAGAAGTTGAAGAAGCATTAAAATTATTAAAAGGTGATTCTTCTAAATTTATGTATTTTACAGAGGTTATCTTAAATGAATTTAAAATAAACAGAACTAATTATTTGGGTGCAATGAGAAGAATTTCTGAAGGTAGTTTAGAATCATTAAAAAGGCAACCAACATCTTTACTAGAACAAGCAGTAATGGAATCTGAAAATAAATTTAATTTAAATTTAACACAAACATCTTATAAAGATGTTCCCGAATCTTCTTCGCATTATGATGAGCATTTTGCAAGTAGAATGGATAGGCAAGAATAGTAGAAAGATTTATATTAATCTTAATTCTCTAAAATTTTAATGATAAAAAATCTGGTGTTAGAACATAAAGGAGGGTATTATAATTATAAAGTTCATGATTTGAAACTCAATAAACTTTGCAATGGTTTCTCTTCATTAAAAAATTACTTAAATGAAATGTTTGTTAATTGCCCTAATGAATATTTTAATTCCGGTCCTAGAAGTTCTGGATTAAAATTTAAATTAAATAATTTAGATTTGCATGAGATTTCGGGGCATGAGATGAATGATTTAACAAGGCAAGCTCTAGAAGTTAATAAAGAAAGATTTCAAGATAGACATCCAAAGGTTCAGGTATTTTTATTAGAAAACGATGATAAAACAATTGCAATGGAAGTTCCGATATGGATTAATCCGGGTGAATTAAAAATTTTTACAAGTATCTTCAAAAGTAAAGTTCCATTAACAGGGCATATAGATTTACTTAGAATAGAAGATGAAAAAATATGGATATGGGATTATAAGCCAAATGCAAATTATGAGAAATATGCAGCTACGCAGATTTATTTCTATGCTTTGATGTTAAGCAAAAGAACAGGAATAGATTTGGAGAATTTCAGATGTGGCTATTTTGATAATAAATATACTTATGTTTTCAAGCCAGAATTAAAATTGATTAATGCTAAGCCTTTACTTGAATTCTTATAATAAAGCTTAAATAATATGCAAACCAATCCTAAATTATGAATAATGTTAAGGTTAGTTTTTACCCAATTGATTTAGATTTTAATACTCGAGGAACTATAAGGGTTTTTGGAACAACTGCAGATGGAAAGAAAATATGCGTTTATGATGATTCTTTAAAACCATATTTCTGGGTTTTTAATCATGATGCAAATAAAGTAAAAAAGAAAATTGATGATTTAAAATTGGATGAAGAATTTAACATTTTAAGCACAAGTGTGCATCAAAAAAATCATCTTGGAAAAGAAGTTAAAGCTGTTAAAGTTGAGGTTAATAATGTTAAAGCAGTTAAAATTATCAGCAGGGAAATAAAAAAATTAAAATTCAACGTTCTTGAAGATGATATTAATTTTGCAAAACGTTATTTAATTGATAAAGAAATAACACCATTGACATTAAGTTATGTTGAAGGTGAGCTAATTAATGACAAAAGATATGACATCTGCATTCATGGTGAAGTTAAGCAGGATAAAGATTCGCAGGATTTCTATGATAATTTAAAGGTTTTAGTTTTGGATATAGAAGTTTATGGTTCTCTTGGCGGAATTGAAAAGGTAAAGAAAGATCCAATATTAATGATAGGGTTAAGAGGAAAAAATATTAAAAAAGTCATAACATGGAAGAAATTTAAAGCTCCTAATTACGTTGAATTTGTAGATAGTGAATCAGAGATGATTGAAAGATTTATTAGAGAAGTCAAAGATTACAAACCAGATTGCATTGTTGGTTATTTCTCAGATGGTTTTGACCTTCCTTATATTAAAGCACGTGCTGACAAATATAAAATAAATCTGGATTTGGGATTGGATAATAGTTTAGTAAGTTTTAAACGTGGATTGGGAGAAAGCACTGCAAGGATAAAGGGAATTTTGCACCTAGATATATTAAAATTTATAAAAAAGATTATGGCTGGAAGCTTGCAACTTGATTCTTACAGCTTGAATGTTGTTGCACAGGAATTATTGCATGAAAAGAAAAAAGAAATTAATATTGATAACATAATGAAGGCATGGGATGATGTCAAGGATTTAGAAAAATATTGCGAGTATAATCTACAGGATACAGAATTAACATTAAAGATTTTTGATAAGATATTTCCAAATATGGCTGAGTTGGTAAAATTAATCGGAGTTTCTATGTTTGATATTTGCAGAATGAGTTATGGTCAGTTAGTTGAAAATTATTTATTGAAAAAAGCCAAGGAGTTCAATGAAATTGTTCCTCAAAGACCAAGTCATGGTAATATTGAACAGAGAATGGGAACTACATACCAAGGTGCTTTTGTAATGGAGCCAAAAATCGGATTTTATGAGAATGTTGTATTTCTTGATTTCATGTCTCTATATCCAAGCATTATAGTTGCAAAGAATATTGATCCTGGAACTTTTAATAAAATAAAAAAAGGATATAAAAGTCCTGAAATTACCGAGCATGGTAAAAAATTTAATTATTATTTTGATTCAAAGAAAGAAGGTTTTATTCCAAAAGTTGTAAAGGATTTAATCGTAAGAAGAAATAGAGTTAAGGAAATCTTGAAAAAAGAAAGAAATCCCTTGCTTGAAGCCAGAAGTTATGCTCTAAAAACAGTTGCTAATTCTAGTTATGGAATGCTTGCTTTCTTTGGAGCTAGGTATTATTGCAGAGAGTGCGCATCCAGTATCGCAGCTTTTGGGCGTGAATATATTCAGGAGACAATCAGAAAAGCTCAGCAAGAAGGGTTTAAAGTTATTTACTCAGATACAGATTCTTTGGCAATTGCATTAAAAAATAAAAATAAGAAAACCGCTTTTGAATTCCTGAAGAAAATTAATGATGAACTCCCTAGTTTAATGGAACTTGAATTCGAGGGTTATTATCCAAGAGGAATATTTGTAAGTAAAAAATCTGAAACTTCCGGTGCAAAGAAAAAATATGCATTAATTGACGAGGATAATGAATTAATAATAACCGGATTTGAAACCGTAAGAAAAGACTGGAGTTTAATTGCTCGTGAAACCCAGTTAAATGTTTTAAAGATGATATTAAAAGAAGGAAAATATGAAAATGCTCTAAAATATGTTAGAAAAGTAATCAAAGATGTTATTGAAAGAAAGATTAGCTTAGATAAAATGATTATTAGGGAACAATTGAAAATGCCTTTGGAAAGTTATAAACAGATAGGTCCGCATGTTGCTGTTGCCAGAAAGATGAAAGCTAAAGGTTATGATGTAAGTCCTGGTGCAACTGTTTATTATATTGTAAGCAATGAGAAAGGAATGATAAGGGATAAAGCTAAAATTCCAAATGAATGCAAGGATTATGATATTACTTATTACATTGAAAATCAGATAATTCCTTCTGTAGAAAAGATTTTTGAAGTTTTTGGAATTAAGAAAGAACAGTTATTAGTTAAGGAGCAGAAAAGTCTAGGAGAATTTTGATGGATAACTGGGGAAAGGCAGGAAAAATAGCAGCAGAAGCTTTAGAATATGGAAGTAAATTAATTAAGGTAAATGCAGACGTAAAAGAGGTTTGTGAAAAAACAGAAGCTAAAATTATTGAGTTAGGTGGAAAAGCAGCATTTCCTGTTCAAGTTTCTATAAATGAAATGGCTGCACATTTTACTCCGCAGGATGAGATAATTAAATTTAAAGAAAATGATGTTGTAAAATTAGATGTTGGTGCGCATGTTGAAGGTCATATTGGAGATAATGCATTGACTGTTGATTTAGGTGATAATAAAGATTTAGTAAAAGCTTCTAAACTTGCGTTACAGGAAGCAATAAAATTAGCAAAACCAGGAATAAAATTATTTGAAATTGGTGAAATGATAGAAAAAACAATTACAGAATATGGATTTAAGCCAATTAGAAATTTATCTGGGCATGGAATTGGTATTTATGAAGAACATTCTGGATTTACAATTCCGAATTATAATAATGATGATAATACAAAGTTAGAAGAAGGACAGATTATTGCAATAGAACCGTTTGCAACTGATGGAATTGGTTTAGTAAAAGATGGAAAATTATCTAGAATTTATAAGGTTATTAATGTTAAACAAGTAAGAAATGATATTACAAGAAATGTGTTAAAGTTTATTTTACAGGAATATAATACATTGCCATTTGCCAAGAGATGGTTATTAAAAAAACTCCAAAGTTTTAATGTTAATTTTGCTTTAAGGATGTTGGAAAAAGATAATATTTTGCATCATTATCCACAATTAACTGAGAAAAGTAATGGATTGGTAAGTCAGCATGAATTTACCTTGCTTGTTAATGACCAACCTAAAATACTTACTAAAGCAGATTAAAAAGATTTATATAATTCCATTTTAATTAGAATAATATGGAAAGTGTTAAGGATATAATGAATAAAAAGATTACCACTTTTGATGTTAATTCTAATGTTGAAAAGATTGCCAACTTTATGGGTAGAGTAGATATTGGTGCTGTAATCATTACAAAAAATAAAAAAATCGTAGGAATAATAACAGAGAGAGATATTGTTAAGAGAGTTGTTGCTAGAAATTTAGATCCTAAAAAAACTAAATCTTATCAAGTTATGACCTCCCCTGTTGAAAGTGTTCCCCCAGAGGCAAATATTTATTATGTAAGCAATATAATGCAGAGAAAGGGTTACAAACGTTATCCCGTTGTAAAAAATGGTAAGGTTGTTGGAATGCTTTCTCAAACTATTTTAATAGGTTACTTTACACAGCAAAGAAAGAAATTTGTTTTAAAATATTTAAATAAAAGATTAAAAAAAGAATATCCAACTTAACCAAAATAATTAGGAACTTCTCTGGTTAATCCTGCTTTTGCATTTCTTAAATAATTTTCTTCTACTTCTTTATATTTATCCATTAACTCTGGAGAAACACTTGGATTAACTTTCTTTATTGCAATTTCGAAATGTTTTTTGGCAACTTCTTTTGCTTTAATATCATCTCTTAATGCAAGTAAACCAGCTTCCCTACAAACTGATTCAATATCTGATCCAACATATCCTTCTGTCATCTTTGAAAATTCATCTAAATTAACATCTTTTGCCAAAGGCATGTTTCTCGTATGAATTCTGAATATGTCTAGTCTCCCTTGTTTATTTGAAGGTGGAATTAATAATAAACGATCGAATCTTCCCGGTCTTAATAATGCAGGATCAACAATATCTGGTCTGTTTGTTGCAGCTATAACGATAACATCATTCAATTCCTGTAATCCGTCTATTTCTGCAAGTAAGGTATTAACCATTTGATCTATAACCTTAGTTCCTGTTTCACTTCCACGTCTTGAAGCTATACTATCAACTTCATCAAAGAAAATAATACATGGAGAAGCTTGTCTTGCTTTTTCAAATATTTTTCTTATACCTTTAGAGCTTTCTCCAACCCATTTATTTAA
>JBBSWY010000012.1:4867-6293 GCA_038046045.1 Nanobdellota archaeon | reverse complement strand
TCAGCTTTCATATGCCTTGTTAAAAAAGTTCTAATCGCAGATATAGCTTTTTTACTCCTTTTGTAATTAGGAGCTTTCATAAATTCTTTTCTTAATGGAATTGTGTAAATTCTTTCTAATGCCATTTTTATGCTTTAGTTCTAGATCTTCTCCAATTTCTTTTAATACGAGTATGCCTTCCAGGATGTACTCTTCTAGTTTTACCATAAATTTTAGGAACTGTCCAAAAAGGAGCCCATTTAGTTTGCTTAATCTTTTTTGCTAGTCTTAACTTCTTTCCTAATTTCTTATATCTACTCATTTTATTTCCTTAGCTATTTTATCTAAAAAACTCTTTCCCTTGCCTGTAATTATCTTACCTTTATGAATTCCTTTTTCAACTTTCTTGACTAGTTGTAATTTTTCTAATTCCTGTAAGCATGTTCTAATAACCTTACCAGAGCCTTTATACACACGTTCACCAGTTACCCCGACATTCCTTTTACCACTATACTTTGTTCTTAGCCTATTTACTCCAATTGGCCCTAAAATGTAAACTCTTCTTAATATTGAAGCTAATCTTTTATAATACCAATCTTTATCTGCTGGCGGTCTTTCACGTCCAGCACCGGTTTTAACATAAGGAGCCCATGAAGGAGCTTTAACGAGCTTTTTCAATTCCTCACTAGCTTTTTCAATTAATTGGTTGGCATTTGCATCATAAACAGTTACCATAAGATTACCTTATTAAAAAATGATTTAAAAAGCTTTCTACAACTAAAATTAAAAACATTTATATATATTGTAAGATTAATAAATTTTAAATGGTGGAGAATTTAACTTCAACTGCTTTATCATATGCTCTAATTGGCGCAATTTTTAGAGTATATTCTTGGACTGTTCTTTCAGCAATATCTTTCTTTATTTTTCAAACATTTAAAATCAAGCAAGATCATAAAGATTCAAAAATTCATTATTTATTTTTATTAGCAATTCCATTTTTTATATCCAATGCTGTTGTTTATTCATTAAAATTAGATATTACATCGCCCGTATTTTTTGTTGAGGTAATTGTTTTTATAGGCGGATTATTATTTTTAATATCAACATTATCATTGTATTATTATTTTAAAAGAAAAGGAGAAATATAAATGGTAAATTATCTGGGAATGGTTTTATGGACTCTGGGAATATTATTTATAGGAATATCTTTTTATTTTTTAAATTCAATAATCTTAAAAAATGGTAAACATAACCAGAAAATTTATTTTTATTTAGCAATATTATTTATTTTAGTATTTGTTATTTTTAGGACATATATCGTTTTTTATGCAGAAAATTTAAATAATTCTGAATTATCCGATGATGTTGTAATAGAAAAAATACTGTTTATAAGAATGTTTTTACATATTCCGTTTGTTATTGCAGTAACACTTTTTTTAGTTTT
>JBBSWY010000012.1:0-4767 GCA_038046045.1 Nanobdellota archaeon | reverse complement strand
TCTTGTATTTTAATATCAACATCAAATATTTTCTTAGTAGATTCAACCTCTACAATTGTTGTAATTATCTTTTTAGTTATTGGAGAACTAACTATAATTCTTCCAGGATAAACTCCGAGTTTGTAATCTTTAGCAACATTAAATATTAACTGCACACTTTGTTTTTCTCCAGGTTTCAATGTTAAGCTATATTTGCTTACCCCACCCAGGAATATTAAAAAGTCTTGAATATTTTCTAAATCTATTTGCAAGTTTAATGTCGAAGTTCCTGTATTTTCAATTTCTATTAATTCACGTTTAGTTTCTCCTTGTAACAAAGATACTTTAATCAAATTTGTACTTATGCTAAAATCAGTTAAAGCAGATTTTCCTCCGCCTCCGCCACCAGCTCCCCCACCACCAGCTGTACCACCGCCAGGAGCTTCAGCAGGGGTTTCTTCAGAAGAATAAACTGTAAATCTAGTTACATTAAAGACAAATGTATTACTGCTAAAATTAATCTCTGTACAAATCAAACTAGAACATACTGAACCATCTCTTAAAGGTCTTGGGTTAGTAAACGTTATGTTATATAAGTAAATTAAAGCGCTTTTATTAAATTCAGAAATAAAACTACTATTGATATCAACCCTATTAGAAGATATGTTAACAAAACTATCTAAATTAATATCCCTGCTTATATTAATGACTTCGTTAAAAGCAATTTTAGCATGACTAGGATTTTCTACAATAACATTTGTTAAATTAATTAATTGTGTTTTATTAAAGGCCGAAAAATTAGTTGTTCCGCCTGTAAATTCAGTAAATGTAACATTCCAAGGCAAGCTTATATTAATACTAAATGTTACAGAACTAGAATTTAAATTTCCTAAGGTATCATTAGCAAATAATTTTAATGTATGAGAACTTGTTAAATTAACTGAAAATGTTGTATTTGCTGTTATTGTTGTATTTGTTCCATCATCAATATTATAATAAATTTTGTCTACAGTATCTTCTACAATAGTAAAATTTAGTTCAATAGAATTGTTATAATTATAAGTTTTATTTAAAGGAGAAGCAATATAAATTCTTGGAGCACCATCATCAACTTGAACAGATAAACCCAGAAGAATAGAGGTAGCCTTTGCACTTATTTCTAGAATGCTTTTCGAAGTTATTTCTGCAATATTATTTATTTTTTCATTATCTTTAAAAAAATCTAAAATAATGTTAGAACTAATTAAAACTAATAATATAATAATTATCTTTGTATATTTCATTTATCATTCTTTAATAACTCTTTTTTTATGAAAGTGTTTAATGATTAAAACTAATATTATTAAAATTGCGATTAAGACTAAAAATCCTGTTAAAGGTTCTAAACCTCCTGCTATTTTTAAAACACTCCCTGTTGTTTTTGGTTCTTCTTTTACAATAACTTTAAACCCCTTACTTACAGCACCCCCTATACCAACACCACCACTGCTTTCTACAATTGTTTTAAATGAAACCCCAACTTGCCATTCTTGTCCGGGTTTGGCATTTTCTGGAACATTAATTTTTATTTTTACAGGTATGCTGCTGCTTCCTAAAGGAACATTATAGGTTGTACTTTTGTCCAATAAAGAAGCAATCTCCTTTCCGCTATCTAAGTCAGCAATTACTTTCATATCTTGATCACCAACCATATTCTGTAACACCATTGTAATTTCTTTTATTTCTCCAGGATTAACATACAAAGGATTTTCATCCCAGTAAGGAGAACTAACACCAAAAGAATTTACATTATAACTTAATATAACCAATAAAAACATACTTAAAATTATTATATTTATTTTTACCATATTATTATACTCCATGCGGCTGATTTGGTTGTTGAATAGTTTTGTGCAGTTAAATCATCTGGTACATCTAGGAAACAAAATTGTAATATTTCTTGTGCTCCTGTAGCTTGTGCCAGCATAAAGCTTCCATTTATCATTCCACTAAAGTTATTATATGGGGAAGGACCAGCACCACTACCATTTATTGTAAAATTGATTAATTTTGTTACGTTCGCTGACCTTGAAACATCACAAAAAGCTGTTTGTGCAAGACCATCTGTTGTTCCAATTGAAAAATTACTTGTTGGAATTACTGTAGTTGCAGTTGTCTCTCCAACCAAGGTTATAGCTGTAAAGTTAATATATTCCCCACTAAATTCTCTTCCTGAAATATCATCATTTCCTGTATTGTTAATTGTTAAATTAACTCTTGATGATACATTAACATCACCTAATCCAACTGTTGGGAATGAAAGCGAGCCAGGATAAATTACTAAAGCTGTTAATTCATTTATTGTAAGTGTTTGAGATGTATTTTGAGCAAAAGCTCCAGTTGAATCATTTATTCTTACACTTATATTCCACGCTCCTGCACCATCATAATATACAAAACTAATATTACATGTAAAGTTTTTAAAATTCAAGCCTCTTTCTTGAGCCCTGCAACCACCAAGCGTATTATCTATAAAAGTATTATTATGTCTTGTTGTTTCTGCTGTACCACCACTTCCTCTCGAAATATTTGCAACTGCAGAATCATTAACTATATTATTATCACCATCCCCATCTGTAACAATAAAACTAAAAAATACCGAATTATTCAAACTTTCAGTAGCACTAAATGGCGAATTATAAATCGTAACATTTCCAACAATAGGAAGTGAGTTTGTTTGAACAGCTACACTAAGTGATTGAGGACTGCTACCAAAACCTGTAATCTTATTAAAAACATCATTAAAAAAATCAGCTTTTGTTATCTCTGGAATTAATAAAAAAAATCCAAGAATTATTGTAATTACAAATAACGTAGTCTCTTTTTTTGGCATTTTTATCATCTTACAGTTAATAGATAATTGTAATCTTATTTATAAATATTGCTATTTTTTTATGTTATTTATATAGTTTATTCTTAACTCTGCTATTAATAGTCCAGATTGTCTTGTAATCACGATTTAATATCTTTGCTATATTGCTTAATGAAATATTTTTATTTTGTAAGTAATAAACTAAGTTTTCTAAGATACTTAACTTTCTATTATTAAACATATTTATTGGAATTAAAGTTTTATCTTTAATTTCTAATCTTTTAATTTGTTAAATAATTTAATGTTGTTTCAAAGTCAATCAAAAAGAATATAATCTTAATTAATATCGCTTTTTAAGGTTATATTTAAAGCTTACCTATATATAGGTAACATTTATATACTACTTAATTTACCTATATACTATGCGAGGAATAAAACGTGAAAGGATAATTAGGATATTATTAATAGAAAAACAAATTACTAAATATAGGCTCGCTAAATTAGCTAAATGTAGCTTTCCCTGGGTTCATGAATTCCTTAAATTATTAGAAAAAAAGAAATTAGTGAAAAATACAAAAGTAATTAATAAAGAAAAATTAATAAATTACTGGTTAAGTATCCATAAAAAACCAAGATATAGGGAATACATGATTCAAAAACCATTAGAATTACTTAAAAATATAAGATTAGAATATGCATTAACAACATATCAAGCGGATAATTTAATACAGCATTTTTTATTTCCATCTAGAACCGATATTTATATTAAAAAAAATGACTTAAATAAATGGCATACCTTGCTTGTAAAAAATGGTTTATATGGCAAGGGTAATTTTAGAATTATTATATATGATGAGCATGTATTTTATAAATCAGAAAAAGTTAATAACTATAATGTAGTTTCATTACCTCAGTTAATATTTGACCTTAAAAAAGAAGGGGGGGTATGCGGAGAAGCTGCTGAAAGATTATTAAAGAGGTTAAAAAATGTATGACGATTTTGAAACTAATACATCGTATAAATATTTACAGGTTGTCATAAAAGCCTTAAAAGAGCCAATATGTATGCTTGGTGGATGGGCGGTTTATTTCCAAGTTAATAAAAATTATAAAAATATTCAAGGCAGGGATTATTTAGGCAGCAGGGATATTGATTTAGGCTTTCATATAAATAAAAAATGGACTTCAGAGCAAATTAAAAATTCATCTTTAGCACAATCTCTAGATATTCTTAAGAATAAACTAAACTTTAAATCCTTAACATTTAGGTTGATTAAGGAAATACATGTAGAAAGCGGTAAAGAAATATTAAATCATGAAAAAGTCTTTCCCCATCAGCGCTTTATTATGAGCGTTGATCCAATTGTTGATTTTATCCCAAGTAATTTTAAACAAATTTTTGGATTTATTCCAATAGATGAGCCTTTGCTAAAGTTTGTCTTTGAAAATCCGAAATATAGAACCAAGTTAAAAGAATTTAATAAAAAATTATTATTACCGAAACCAGAATTATTATTAGCTACAAAATTAAAATCAATTACACAAAGGGATAAAGAAGATAAGAAGATTAAAGATTTGTGTGATATATTTGCTTTATTATGGTATTCTGGAAAAATTCCAAGAGTTTTAAGGAATAATGCTATTAAGCTTGTATCACAAAAAGAAATTAAAAAAACAATATCAAAAATTAAAGATGAAGATTATAAAAAAGCAAGTGCTCAGTTAAATCATAGTAGTCAGGAAATAAGAAGGGTGATTGAAACATTAGCTTTATCATAAACTTAAAATAAAATTTTTCCTAATTAATGATTTAGTTAAATGCTAAAATAGTATTAAAAAAGCTTATGTTTAGCTCTACTATAACATGTCCATACTGTCTTGTAATCACGATTTAATATCTTTGCTATATTGCTTAATGAAATATTTTTATTTTGTAA
>JBBSWY010000011.1:0-4748 GCA_038046045.1 Nanobdellota archaeon | reverse complement strand
GCAAAAATGATAGACGCACCACAAATTGCTGAAATTGAATGCGTTTTTAAAATATCGGAAAAGGGGATTGTAGATCCAGAATAATTTTTTATTTTTTTAAAATTTAATAAACGCCCTTGGCCGGATTTGAACCGGCGTCTCCAGCTTCGCGAGCTAGCATTCTATCCAAGCTATACTACAAGGGCTTAATTTTTAAGTAAGTTTTTATATTATAAATATTTGCTTATTCTAATGAAAGATTTTATGATTATTGGTCATAGAGGTGCTTGTTATTATAAACCAGAAAATACATTATCGAGTTTTAAATATGCATTAAAATTAAAATGTAAATTTCTTGAATGTGATGTGCATTTAACAAAAGATAAAAAAGTTGTAATAATTCATGATAGAACTTTAGACAGAACAACAAATGGCAAAGGTTCAGTAAGTAAATATACATTAAAAGAATTAAAAAAATTTAACGCTGGAAATAATGAAAAAATACCAACATTACAAGAATTAATCAATTTAGCAAAAAATAAAGCAAAGTTAGTTATTGAATTAAAGAAAGGTAATGGTATAACAGAAAAAATATTACAAATTATTAAAAAAAATAAAATTCAAGATAATGTTATAATTGTTTCATTTCATTCTTCTTATATAAAAAAGATAAAAAAACATAACCCAAAAATAAAAACAGCTTTACTTTCTATAAGGCCTTTATTAATTATTGAAAGAGCTAAGTTATGCAACGCTGACTTAATAGGAATTTATTACAGATTTTTAAACAAGAAATTAATCGATAAAATACATAAACACAATTTAAAAATATTTGCTTATGAAGGAGTTAAAGAAAATTTAAATAAAAATAAAATTAAAAAATTAATCAAATTAGGATTAGATGGAATGGCATTAAACAACCCTATCTTATAGCAGGATAATCTTTATTTCCAACTAAATATTCTTTTAACCAAAATAATGATGTTCTTAAATACCCCATTTTCTCAAATCTTCTTGATGATGTTATAGAATAATTTCTAGAGTAATAAAACTTAAAATATTTTTTGGCTCTATTAATAAAATTATGATTCTCTCCTTTTGTAATTTTTTCGTTAAACCCATTTATTTTATTAAAAACATCTTTACTGCAAAATATTGCACCAGACCCATTATGGTTTTTAAATAAAGGGAACATATTTTTAACATTAGAAAATAAATTTAAATATAAATTATTTTTATTAAATCTTACTTTAAATGTACCAATAACATTTTTATTTTTTAATCTTAATAAGGAATTAATTGCATTTCTACTTAATCTTGTATCTGCATCTAAAAAAACAAGAAAATCATTTTTAGCTAAAACAGCTCCAAAATTACGAGCTTTTGAAACGTTTCTTTCGCTTATATTAACAACACAAGCATATTTTTTAGCTATATTATAAGTTTGATCAGTACATCCATTACAAACAACTATTTTTTCAAATTCTTTAGGAATATTTAATAAAGTTCTTTCTATGTATTTTTCTTCATTATATGCTGGAATAATAAAGGAAATCATGATATTATTAATACAAAACCTTTATAAATATTTATTGGAGCTAACCCTTTATGGATAAAAAATTAATTTGTACCTCATGTAAAAAAGAAATCAATAGTCCGGGTGCTGTTATGTTTAAATGCCCTAATTGTGTAAAATATGAAATTGTTAGATGTAGACATTGTAGAGAACTAGCTTCTAGATATGTTTGTCCGGGATGTTCTTTTTCAGGACCAAATTAAGATGGCCAGTGTAATTATAACCTTAAGAATAATGCCAGAATCACTAGAATCTGATTTAATTTCTTTAGAGAAAAAAGTTCTAAATGAGATAATTAAATTTGCAGGAAAAACCGAAGTAAAAAAAGAAATTGAACCTGTAGCATTTGGACTAAAGGCTTTGAAAATAATTTTTGTAATGGATGAAAATAAAGGAAGCACAGAGAAATTAGAGAATAATATTTCTAAAATAAATGGTGTTAACTCAGTTGAAGTTATAGATGTTAGAAGAGCAATTGGTTAAATTCTTAATAAATTTCCCAAGATTAAACTTATTAATAATGCAATTAAAAAACTTGGAATAAATGGCAAGCCCTCTTTGATTAAAAGATTTTTTACATTAACTTTCTCAAATAGTTTAATATCTGAATTAGTAACACCAGGATTATTTTTATTGTAAATTAATTTTCTTTTATAATAGATATTTTCAATAACCCAGTCCCCTTCTGTTAATTTGTTCAAAGGAATTCTTTTTATCATAATGTTTTTCTCAATTAAACTAACAAAATTCTTGATATAGGGGTAAATCAAAATTAATAAAGCTAATAATAATATTAATAATTTTAAAATTAAATCTTTTATTAAAAATGTTAATATCAGGAATAGTATTGAAGAAATTAAGTAAATCTTTTTTACTTTGAAATTAAACTTTATTTTGTTTTTATTCTTAATTACCAAATAAAAACTGTAAATTATGCTGTATAACACTCCAAAAATAATTATATTTAAGATTAATATTAAAATAAATGAAAGATTTAAATTTGGATTAAAATATTTTAATAGTTCTTCAGGATAAACTGGAAATAATGCACCAATTGCACTTAATAGTTTAACATCCCCACCACCCCATTGTCTTAAGTAATACATTAAACTACCAATTAAATACAAAATTAACAATGAGAATAATGATTGAATAATAAAAATAAAGTTATTGAAAATTAAACTTTTTATTAAGTAAAATGCTATTCCAATTATAATCAAACTATAACTTATCCAATCCGGCACTTCCCTAATTTTAAAATCAGTATAAGAAGCAAAAAATAACCAAATTAATGATATTACAACTAAAACAAGTTCATTCATATGTTTTTTAAATTTAACTTTCTTTATAATTTTTATGATTGCAATAGTGGGAGCAGGACCAGCAGGAAATTATCTAGCTTACCAATTAGCCAAAGAAAAAGACGTTACAATATTTGAAGAGCATCCAGAAGTTGGAAATCCAATACAATGTACAGGAATTTTATCAAGTTCTAGTTCTGCTTTAAACATAAAAATACCAGAAGAGATTATTGTAAATAGAATAAAAAAAGTTGAGTTAATTTCTCCAGACAATAACTCAATAACATTTAATTTAAAAGAACCGGATTTAATTACAAATAGAATGGAGTTAGATAAGTTTTTGGCGAGAGAAGCTGTAAATAATGGGGCTAAACTTGAACTTAACCATCGTTTTGTTAATTATGAAAATGGAAAAATTATAGTAAGAAATAAAGGCGAATTAAAAAATTTTGAAGTGGAAGCTTTAGTTGGTGCAGATGGCCCAAATTCACAAGTTGCTAAATCTGTTAATTTATATGGTGAAAGAAGATTTTGGATAGCTAGGCAATGCAGGGTAAAAATAAAGAATGATCCTGAATTGTTTAAGGTTTATTTTGGAAGCAATATTAGCAATGATTTTTTTGGCTGGGTTGTTCCTGAAAACGAAAATATAGCAAGAGTTGGAATTGGTGCTGAAAAAAATGCTGAATTTTATTTTAAATCTTTTTTGACTAAATTAGAAAATCCAGAGATTATAGATTATCAAGCTGGTTTAATTCCAATTTATGACCCCAAGCCAAGAAGAAGCATGAATAATGTTTATTTAGTTGGAGATAGTGCATTGCAAGTTAAAGCTATTTCTGGCGGTGGAATAATAAAAGGAATGTTAGCAGCAGAAGAATTAGCAAAAGCATTATTAAAAAATTTGGATTATGAAAAATTATGGAGAAAAAGAATTGGCATGGATTTATTAATTAATTTGAAAATAAGAAAGATGTTAAATAATTTTAAAGATGAAGATTATAATAAATTAATTAAACTTGCTAACGAAAATGCTTTAAGTTCTTTTAATAGAGAATTTCCCAAAAAAGGTTTGTTAAAAACAATATTAAAAAACCCTAAACTTGATTCCTTTTTATTCTGGAAGTTCGCGAAAGTTTTATATAGCTAATATTCTATTCAAAAGTAATTAAATAAGAGGGATTTAGCTTGAGCCTAAAAAAACTTTACAACAACACAAAAAAAGAGCATTTATTCATATTTTTAGCTATTTTAACGGCATTAATTTTATTTCAATTCTTTGGTAATTTTGGATATACTGGATTAACTGTAAGAGATACTTGTTATGATTTAGGGTATTCTTGTTGTTATCCTGGAGCAGGACAAGGAAATAATTATTTTAGCTTAGATAATACATGTTCACAAGGTGATGGATGCTGGGATTATTGTTCTAGCAATCTTTTAACAACAAAAGCAACATTCAAAGATTCTTTTAATAAATATTTTAGTGATTTTAAAGAGGCAATCGGTAAATTTTTTGGAAGAGGAACTGTTGGTGAAGAACTAATTCCTTTATGTAAATGTAATTTTGATTCTGAATGTAGTGAAGGATATTATTGCGATGATAGAGCTGGTTTAAGAACCCCCCTAGAATGTGATATAGATTATTCAAATCCTGATTCACCTGTAGAAGGATTATGTAAAGAATTATCTGATGATCAGTGTATCACGAATGATGATTGTCCTTCAAATGCTTTTTGTAACTCAGATAATTTATGCGAGTTTAAATGCAATCCAAATACATGTGTAGATGGTAATACGAGGTGTAATAATGGACGTCCAGAAACTTGTGACCCTTCTGATCCTTTGTGTTTAAATAATCAATGTGTAAAACCAAAAAGTTACACAATATT
>JBBSWY010000010.1:0-3463 GCA_038046045.1 Nanobdellota archaeon | reverse complement strand
GAAATCTTTTTGCATAATCTTATTGTAATTGGAAAAGATATAAGCTTTACTAAATCTTATTGGTCTATGGGTTGATACCTATATTCAGAAATTTCCATTAATTTTTCTAAACCATCTAATTTTGGTTGTGTGCTTGAAATCAATGCATTATCTTTAAAATTATGAATACATTTCTCTTTATTTTCTAATGGGATCACATAAAATAAATAAGCACCACCACTTATAAAAGCTCTTTGGGACAATACTCTTTTGAACTTATTATAATCATTTTCATTTTTAAGTTCTACACCAAATGTCGAAAGTCCATTATAGCCTGTAACTATTATCCCACAGAGTACATATTTAGTTTTATCTATTTCTGGCGCATTTTTAGGAAAAACATGACAGCCACCTTTAGATAACAGCATTCCATAGTCTATAACCCTTCTTGGATCATAATAAATATCTTCATTTTCTACCATTATTTCTCTTACTTCTTCAATATTACATTTTCTTTCTGTCATTTTATTTTTTCTCCTTTAAACACTTTGTTTAGTTTTTTAGTATAGTGGTGACATGCTTATGATTCTTCGTATATATAAAAATTATACCCCCTTCTTCGGGCTTCGGAATAACTTCTAGGGGAATTGTAAAGGTCGATTCTTTCTCCCGATGCTGAGATATAATTGCCTCCTTTAAGAATTGTTCTAGCAATTTCAACCTCTAATGACACCTTTGGATTAATTTTCTTCTTTGATTTTTTATTTCTTTCTAACATTTTATTTCCTCCTGTTCTTGTAAGATATATTTTCATTTTGTTCACCACTTCAAAATCAGGAAAACGAAATATTTAAATATGAGCCCCCCATAAGGTGGGTACTATGGAAATTGAACAAATTCTAAAAGAAATTGGTTTAACAGGTTCAGAAGTAAAAGTATACCTTGCTTTAATAAACTTGGGCCTTTCATCAAAATCTGATATAATAAGAGAATCAAAAATAGCTTCTTCTAAGATATATAATGTATTAGATAAACTAATGGATAAGGGAATGGTAAGTATGATCACAAAAAATAATGTAAAATATTATGCAGCAGCACCAGTCTCAAGAATTAAAGATTATTTTGAAATTAAGAAAATTAAAATTGAACAAGAAGAAAAAATTATCAATCAAATATTACCAAACCTAGAAAATTTACAAAAAGAGCATAAAGAAAAAACTAGCGCGGAAATATTCATAGGTTGGAAAGGAATGGAAACCGTATATTCCGATGTTCTTGGTACTATAAAAAAAGGAGAATATGCCTATATCTTGGGGGCAAGCACAGGCGTTAATGAAGAGAAGACGAAAAGATTTTTTATTAAATATGCAATTAAGGCAAAACTAAAAGGAATAAAAGTTAAAACAATCTTTAATGAAAATGCAAGACAATATGTTAAAGAAATGGAAAAAGAAGGAAAAATTAAATTTAATAAAAAATTTCTATTTAAAAATACCCCTGTTGAGATCGCTATTGTAAAAAATTTAACGGCAATTGTAATGTTAAAAGAGGAACCACTTATAATTTTAATTCATGATAAAGAAACATCAGAAAGTTTTATAACATATTTCAATGAATTATGGAAAATAGCTAAAAATTAAATTTCCTCTACACCATCTTTTGTTAATGCAACTAACCTGAATCCCAATCCAAGTTTAAGCAATGCAGAAATTAAAGCCATATGTTCTCTCCCCAAACCAGAAACTATATTTATTGCGACTTCAGAACCTTTAATTTTTCCCTTTAAGTTATTAAGAATATCATCTCTTAATTCTTTAATTCCTTGATTTAAGTTTATTGCAATTAATTCTGTTTTATTATCTATAGTAAAATTTTCCTTGCCGTAATCATTTGTAATTAGGATTACCTTATCCCATTTACCATCTTGCATTAATCTAGAAACATGACCCCAGGTTCCCTTTCCTGTAGATAAACATGCTATTAACTCTGTCATTAATCTAAAAAAATTTTAAATGTTTATAAATCTAACTAAATAAAATCTATACCCAACCAACCCATTTTGGTTGTTTTAGAGGGTTTAAGACTAGGAAATTTATCAACAAGAGTTTTAGTAATCTTTCCTATGTCTTCTAAAATTTCATCCTCAGCTGATTTTTCATATTCCTTTGGTTCCCCATATTTTCCAGTATACTCAACTTCTACTTGATATAACTTACCAGGTAAACCAAGACAACAGTCTAGAGATACATGGTAAAATCTTTTTGTATCCTCATTTTCAATCCAAAATGCTTTTCTCATTCTATAAAGTTCACCCCCTAAAGAATTATTTGTCAAAATATTAGAATTGGTTTCTACTAATTCTCCCTTTGTTTCTTTTCTTTTGATAATACATTCTAGCCCAAATTTATCCTTTATAATCTCGCCCTCATTTTTTCTTACAATTTCTACTTCGTTTCCCAAAAACATCGCTTTAAACGAACCATTTGTAGAATGATAATATCGATTTATACTTGCAGATTCAAAAGTATAGGGAAAATGATTTGGCAATCTAAAATTAATTCCATTTCTAAAAGTTTGTTTAATATCATAAAAAACATTCTCCGACTCAGCTTCTAATTTTGATTCTATTTCACAATCTTTAAGTTCTTTATGAAATTTTTTACCAGAAATTTTAGAATGATATAGGTTAAGAAGATTGTAGGCTTTGAATTTTTTAGAAATAACTGGAATAAGTTCTAAATCTTTGATCATTTCTTCCATCAAATTTTTAAATTTTGGATCAGATTTTCCCTCTTTTATTTCTAATCTTGTGTAATCTTCTCCACCTAAATAAATTAATTTATTGTTTTCTGTTAAATAAAAATATCTCAAACCACTATCTAAAGTTAAACGAATATCTGAAAAATTTTTTGGAATATAATGCCTACGTAAATATTCTACTAAAACATATGGTCTCAAATGGTTTTTTGGAAAGTTAAATTTTTTGTTTAAAATTTTTGTTGCTTCATCTAAATTAGCTTCTAACCTAGTTTTTTGTTTAAAATTTCCTAATCCTTCTTTTATATCTAAAAAATAAGTTTCATCATTTAGGATTGGATTATTTTGAGCATTTGGCATATATTTTCTTACTTTTACAGAGTTTTCAAAAGGGATGATATGCTCATCGTTATTGAAGTATATTGTCTGGACATATTCGTTGTCAGAAAACTTCTTTCTTTTCATATATTCTGAGCTTATATCAACAAAGTCCTTCGAGTCTGGAAGTAGAAATCTTCTTTCTAGCCTTTTTGGCAAATCTACACTTATTTCATTGACCATAATAAGATGAAAGTAAAAAATATTATAAACCTAACTAAAATAGTATAGAAATCTTTAAATAATAATTCATCATTCTAAAATAGAATTTTTAAAAAAGAGGCAAAAATGTTCGAAGATGAGTTCACAGAAGATCCATTTGATGATAACAATTACCAAGATGACGGTG
>JBBSWY010000009.1:0-3736 GCA_038046045.1 Nanobdellota archaeon | reverse complement strand
TCAACCAAAGAAATTAACTAAGAAAGGTGCTCAATTAGATTACAATAAATTAGAAAGAGATTTATTACAAAAATTAGATAAAAATAATGTTAAAAGATTGGAAGATTTACGTCTATCATTAGAGAATAAAGATAAAAAATATTATTCTGAAATATTAAATGAAATAAAAGGATTATCAGAATCTTATGATGAACAAAATACATTTAATCAATACGTTGAAGAAAGATTAAACCTTTTATCTGACGCATATAAATCAATAACAGGACAAAGTTTAGAAGCTAAAACAGATTCTTCACAACTTACTTTAGAAAAAGATTTTAGAGATGTAACAGAAGAAGAAAAAGATTCAACAAAAGAAGTTTCCTTATTAGAGCACATACATTCCCCCCATAAGCATGGCAAAATAAACAAACAACTTGATTCAATTTATGCTGCACTAAAAGATTCTTTAGCAAAAATTGGAGAAGATACAAGTGAAGTTTATATTACATCAAAAGATTCCTCAGGAAGAGAAGTTGTTTGGTTAAGCGATACTTCTGGAAGACCTGTTGCTATTCAAAAAAAAGTCAGAACAAAAATTGGGAAACCTTGGATTAATGATTTATTAGATTTTTTCTCAAGAGATACTGTTAAATTTAAAAGAAAAACAGGATTAGAAGTTGCAACGGGTTATGATTTTGATAATTATTATACAATAGAAGCAAGGTATGGAAGTAATTTTAGATATGGTCCTGTAATAGGATTTTCTCCAAAACAAACAAGAAATGTAACTACACCTGTTATAAATAATTTCTATGGTGAAGGTAATAGTGCAATAAAAAAATTATTTGTTGGAGCAAGTATTGGTACTGATTTAGGAAAATATGTTACTTTTAATGCTGCCTTAGGATTAAATGTAGAAGATGAAGAGGTTGTTGAAAGTATTAAAAGAAGCAATGGTCAAGTTCTTAGTACAAACAAGGATAGTTACAGTAATAAAAAAATGCGTGGATATTTTGGATTAGACGCAAATTTGGGTAAATTTAGCTTAGGTCCAAGATTCGTTTATGATGCAAATAAATTCTATGCTGGGTTAATGGCAAGATATAGATTCTAAAATGAAAATTCTAAAACTATTATTAATATTTGTAAGTTTTTTATTAGTTACAAGTGCAGTAAATGCAATTACAACTTACGGTGAATTCCAAAACCAGCAAAGCTCAATAAATATTAATTATGGACAAAATATTTACTTTGATGCTGTATTATTTTCAGTAAATCCCCCAATAACTTATAATATAAAGATGTATGATAATAATCTTAACTTAGTTAAAACTTTTGTAGATACAAATACGAATAATAATTTCATCTCAAATAGATATACAATCACACAAGCTGATTATCAAAATAA
The DNA here is from genome assembly GCA_038046045.1 of Nanobdellota archaeon. Classification (GTDB taxonomy): domain Archaea; phylum Nanobdellota; class Nanobdellia; order SCGC-AAA011-G17; family GW2011-AR20; genus GW2011-AR20. Next base: position 2,346 of record JBBSWY010000009.1, on the reverse strand, counting down.
TAGAGCTTATACTATTATAATACAAGGAACAGATAATAAAAACGACCAAAGCTCAGTTACTTTAACATTAAACGTTGGTATTACAGCAAATAATGCTCCTATATTAAATACAATTGGAAATCAGCAAGTTAATGAAGGGCAATTATTACAATTTACAGTTACAGCTACAGATCAAAATAGTGATCCTTTAACTTTAAGTGCAACAAATTTACCAACAGGAGCAACATTCACAGATAATGGTAATGGAAATGGTGTATTTAACTGGCAAACTAATTTTAATAATGCTGGAACATATGTTATAAGATTTATAACAAATGATGGAAGTTTACAAGATTTTGAAGACGTTACAATAAATGTTATTGATGTTACTGGTGGTACTCCAATTATAACAATACAAGCACCCCAATTAAATGAAGTTGTTTCAGGAATTTATAATATATTATGGACTGCAACTGACCCAGATCAAACAGCAAATACTTTAGACATAATGATTGAATATAATTATGATGGATATCTTTGGACAGTTTTAGAAAATTTACAAGATAATAATGACGGAATATTTACTTGGAATACTGCTTCATTAAGTGATGCTACTGATTATCAAATTAGAATTACTGCTACCGATAATATTGGAAATACAGCACAAGCAACAGTTCTTTTTACAGTAGATAATTTATTTACACCAAATATTAACATTATACAACCATTGGACAACTCTGTAATTTCGGGGACATATAATATATTATGGCAAGCTACAGATGTTGATCAAAATCCAGGAACTTTAGATATTAAAATTGAATATAGAGATCCATTTAATGTTAATAATGGAATTTTTGAGAATATATTAAACTTCTTTGGAATACAATTAACACATTGGATTACATTAGAAGATTTGCAAGATAATAATGACGGAACATTTACATGGAATACTAGAAATGTACAAGATGCAACTTATCAATTAAGAATTACTGCAAAAGATGACAATAATAATATTGCAACCGGATTTGTTAATTCATTTATGATAAATAATGCCGCATCAAATAATCTTCCAGTAATTACAAGCGCACCTGGACTAAAAGGAATAGTTAACCAAATATATAGTTATGATGTTGATGCAACTGATTTAGATAATGATCCTTTAACATATTCATTATTAACTTATCCTCAAGGAATGAGTATAGATGTAAATACAGGATTAATTTCATGGATTCCAAGTGCAAAAGGAAATTATAATATTGTTGTACAGGTAAGAGATAATTTCAATGGAATAGCACAGCAATCTTTCACAATTAATGTTGTCACACAAATATTTACATTAACTGGAAAAGAATTTGCAGAAAAACATGACTTTATGATTTCAAATTTAATATTAAAAGAAAATGGAAATGACTTAAACATCTTGGTAAATTTAGATAATCAAGGAAATAACAGAGAAGGTATTCAACTGATTGTCACAGATTTAAACACCAATAGAAGGATTCAAGATAGTAATTTTGATTTAAGTATTAACGAAGGAACTTGGAGATTAATGACATTAAAAAACATTGAAAGGGGAAGGCATGTCATTAAAGTTGAAGCAATTAGTAAAGCTTTTAAAGATAGTAAGTATGGATTTACATACATAAATTAAAAAAAGTTATTACCGAAAGGTTTATAAATAAGTTAATAACTATAAAATAACAACATATTTTGATATTCATAATCAAAATAAATCTCAAGGGGGTTAAATTCAAAATGAACAAAATATTAAGTACAATATTATTTTTATTAGTTGCAGCTTTATTTGCAACAAGCGTAGATGCAGTTTACACCTTCGGCAAAGTCGAAGTTAATGGTGTAGATATGACTGCAGTTCCACCTGCTCTTCCACCTGTAGTTTATGTTGAACGTGGAGACAGCGTAAGTATATTAACACAATTCACAAGCAATGTTAATGCTAATGATGTTAGATTAAAAGCATGGATTGGTGGTTATGAATTCGGTGATGTTGAATATGCCACAAGTTTATTTGATGTCATAGCTAACACAGTTTATTCAAGAAATTTAGTTCTTAAATTACCAGATGACTTAGATGCCACTCAAGACTATACATTACATGTTCAAGTCTTTGATAAAGCAACTGATTTGGAAAATGAGTATGTATTAAGAATTGCAAGACAAAGACATAACTTAAATTTTGTTGATGTTGTCTTCAACCCTGGATTAACTGTAAAAAGTGATCAACCATTATTTGTTACAGTAAGAGTTGAAAATCTAGGTGACAAGAAAGAAGAAGATGTAAGGGTAATTGCTGCAATTCCAGAATTAGGAATTTCACAAAGAACATTTTTAGATGATTTAACTCCT
>JBBSWY010000008.1:0-2323 GCA_038046045.1 Nanobdellota archaeon | reverse complement strand
TATCATCTACAATAATAAAAACATCTATATCATTAGCTTTTTTATCTCCTCTAAATAAACTCCCTGCAGCAACATAACTCACAATATACTTTTCAAATTTCTTTAACACCATTGATTTATGAACTTCTGCAATTTTAATAGCAGCAAGCATATCTTTAGGATCATAGACTGGTGCAGACATAGCTATCAACTGCAAAATCTCATATTTACCATCAAAACAATTTTCTTTTAATTCAGTAACAATTAAAGTTTCAACGTTTAAATTTTTATCAACTTCCTCGGCAAATTTAACTATTATCTTGCTTAATTTATCTTTTAATTCAAATTTACTCATTTTTTTACTATCTGAATCATCTACAAGAACTAGGACATTAATAGCATCTTTATTCCCCTCTTTAGGTGGAAGTAATGCTATTCCAATAACATATTCGCTAAACTCCTTCAAAACTCTCTTCTTGAATTTATCCAGTTTAATTTTTAATTGCTCAAATTTCTTCTTAAGTTCATCGGGAATTTTAACTTGTTTATTCATGATTTCTTAGTCTTATTTTCAACTTTTAAAGCTTTCTTTTTGATGAGGTATAATATTAAAGAAATTATTAAAAATATTGTTCCTAGAATTATAGTTAATTTAATAGTTTCTTGCAGGGGGGTTTTAATCCAGTTTGAAATAATATTAACAAGCTGTTGTACAAATTCTTGGGGTACATCTTTAGTAAGTTCTTGAAATTTTTGGGTCAATGGTAATTTATTAAGAATAGCTGGAATGAAATTGAAGTATAATGCAGCTAAGAAATTATGTATTGTTAAATGCACACTTACTTTGTAAAATGTAGTTAATAAATTAAATATTGCTAGATAAACAAATAGAAATCCTAATAAAAATAAACCCAGAGAAACGTAAATTAATGTATTAATATAATTTTTAGCTGATCTTATACTATCAAATAACTGGTCGAACTCGGGATTTTCAGAAATTTCTTTTAAAGTTAAACATCTGCTATCTTGGGGGTTATTTTTACAATATTCATTAGCTTGTTCTAAATCTGTTTTTTCAAGATTAGATTCTGTTAAAATTTGTTCTTTAACTGTATTTTGCAAATCTGTTTTTAATGAATCAATATTGCTTACACTAGAATTAATAAAAAATGATAATAAGATTAATAATACAGATGAATTTATCAAAAAAAATCCAAAATTTCTTGATAAAAACTTGAATATTTTTTTAAAAATTTCACTCATGTTCTAACACCAACATTCCAGTATAACCGCATTTTTTGCATTCATATGTATTTAGAAATCCCGCTAAACTTGGATGAATATCAGGAGATTTGCATTTCGGACAATATATCATTAATTTTTATGAAATTTAGAATTATTTAAATGTTTTTAATCACAAATTTTAAATACTAAGCAAAATGAGTTTTTTTTAGGGCCTGTGGTCTAGCGGTTATGACATCTCCCTTACACGGAGAAGGTCACCAGTTCAAATCTGGTCAGGCCCACTAATTTTTCAAAAATAAAAAAGTTTTTAAATAAGTTCGTACATTAATTTTACATTAAAATTTCAGGAATTTTAGAAAAATGTTCGTTCCTAAATCAATGTTTTTTACTAAAGGTGTAGGCAGGCATAAAGATTATTTGCAATCTTTTGAACTTGCTTTGAGAGATGCAGGCATTGAGAAATATAATATTGTTACTGTTTCTAGCATTTATCCTCCAGGTTGTAAAAAAGTTCCAAAAGAAGACGGCATAAAATATCTTCAACCAGGTCAAATAACCTTCGTTGTAATGGCTAGGAATGCTACAAATGAACCAAATAGATTAATCGCAGCCTCTTTAGGAGTAGCACAACCTGCAGATGAAACACAATATGGTTATTTATCAGAACATCATCCATTTGGAGAAACAGATGAACATGCAGGAGAATATGCAGAAGATTTAGCTGCAACAATGCTTGCAACAACACTTGGTTTAGAATTTGATCCAAATGCTGCATGGAATGAACGTGAAAAAATATTTAAAATGAGTGGAAAAATAGTTAGAACATACAATATTACACAATCTGCAGAAGGTGATAAAAATGGTTTGTGGACAACTGTAATTGCAAGTGCTGTTCTTTTAGATAAAGTTCCACCAAAATCCAATGGAAAAAGTTTGGAAAATATACTTGCTAAATAATAAAGCTTAAATAAAGTTGATTTTTCTTTTGTATTAAGCGATAGTAGTATAGTGGTTAGTATGGTGCCTTGCCAAGGCATCGACCCGGGTTCGAATCCCGGCTATCGCATTCAAATATGCAACAATTCAAAGAAAAATTTTT
>JBBSWY010000007.1:0-6046 GCA_038046045.1 Nanobdellota archaeon | reverse complement strand
CGTTAACAGCCGTCTAAGCCATATTTTATATGTGTGCTCTACCGGGCTGAGCTACAGGGACACATAAATAAAACAAATAAGAAATTCTTTTAAAAAGGTTTCTAAAACTTAATCTATAAAATCCTTATTCTTAATTTTTTCTGGTAAATATGTTTGAGAAATAAATGTAATTCCTCTAGCACTCAATGCTTGAATTTCTGCTTTAGCATTCATTTGTTTCATCATTTTAAATTGCTGTTGCCATGCTTTATTATCTTTAAACCAAGAATATTCTGAAACTTGTTTTATTCTCGCAATATCCTTTTCATTTAATTTAATTAAATGTTTTTTTAAATCATATTTTTCAATGTCTTGTGCTGTTATTCCTAAATATCTTACACTTGGAATAGCCATATGCTCAGATGCGTGTGCGAGGTTAATACTGCCATATTTTAGTACAGAATAGATATATGCCCCATATACATCATAATCACAGAGAACATAAATTGGAAGTTTAAATTCTTCATACAATCTTTGCAATAATCTTCTTATCCCCCTTGTAGTTTGACCCTGCGAGCTTACAAGAATACAATTTTGTTTATTCCAGAATTTATCTTCATTTAATCTTTCCCAGACAGCAGCTTTTTCCATATAAATAATATATTTAGCATCAACCTTTTTGAATTTGATTTCTTCTACATTGCTCGGAATGCTCCAACCACCGCTCCCTAATTTATCCCAATGAATTATATCTCCAGAATCCTCTATTGTTACCCTACCAACCACAGAGCCATTTTTATTTGCATTAACATTTAATTGTTCACGAGAATTTCCACTTATTAATTCCAAATCTTCAACAATATCATCACTCTCGCTTTGATCATCAACTAAATTAACATTTGTTCCAGGAATTGTACGTTTAGCCATGTAAAAAACATCTCTTAAACTTGCATGTTTTCCCTCTATAAGTAAATTTTTACTTATTGAAGCAATTTCAATAGTCTGTAAGAATTTTTTAGCATGAGCAACGTTAAAGAAATGACGAATAGACTTTTTATTCCCTAATTCTAAAGTTCTGGTTTTTTCATTAAATATAACATTGCTTAATGCGCGAATGGGGACTTCTATGTTTGGATTTTTATTTTTTTCTATATCTTTAATTATTTTATTTCCTAATTCTTTTAAACTTTCAGCACTTTTATTTTTCTGCGCCATTTTCAGCCTCTAAATTTGGGAGTTCTTTTTTTAGCAATTTCTGCAATCTTTCTTGCAAAATTTCCTTTTTATAATTAGTTAGATTACTTAATGAATTTGCAAGTTCTGGAATATATTTTTCAAATAAACCGATTTTTTCACGTTGTTCTGCGGCTTTGATATGCTTATGAATGTAAATACTTAATTTTCTTCCGCATTCCTGCAATGCTAATTTAATTTCTTTGATAATTTCATCGTAGTGAGCAATTGCTTCCTTTGCTTCATTTGTAAATGGAACCCAAACGCTTGCAATATGCACCAAGACAACAGCCGGTCCCGTTGGTAAATTACTTCCACTTTGCTGTAGTCCGTAAGATTTCCAGCTCGTTTCAGAAACAGATTCTGTAATTGCACATGCCCCTTGTTGATATAATAAAGGAACTCGATTAGCTAATCTCATTAATCTAATTTGTGATTCTTTTTCTAACTCACCCCCATATGCAATTCCAACTTCAACGATAAATGGCATTCCTCTGTAAACTTGTGGTGATCTAGAAACTGTTGCATAAAAATCTGCATTAATTTCTTTTCTTAATCCCTTTTCCAATAATTCTGCTGTAATTTGACTAAGACAATCGCTTGGTGGAGCCATTATTTTTGTTTCCTGTAATGATTTAAATAAAGCTTCAGATTGTTTATGATCTAATTTTTTTGGTTTTTCATCTGCTTTTATTTTAGCTTTACTACAAATTTCATGTGCCGTCTGTTGTCCTATTCTTGAAAAATCACCTTGCAAAAAGCCCTGTAAAGTATTTGCACGGGTATCTTGAAGCATTTTCATTAACTGCCCAAGTTCAATCCCATAAGGGTGTGGTTTTATTTCTTTAGCATCATGTGGTAATTCTTCTGTTACGTTTTTATAAACAAATTTTTCTTTTTCTGGTGTAATATAAATAAAAGTGGCATGAGGATTTACAATTGCAGTTTCTTTTACATATTCATCAACACTTTGTTTTCCTTTCAAATAACGTCCTTCAATCTCAATCTCAATTTTGGTTCCGTTTTCCTTATCCCATTTTACTTCTTTATCAATTAAAATATTTGGTTCATTTTTTTTAGTATCAATTTGTAATTCAAAATAATGAGCTGCTTTTTTTGGACTTATCCTAGAATAAATTTTAGTTGCCTTTCCTGTAGTTAATTGTGAATATAAAACAGCTGCAGAAATTCCAATACCCTGCTGTCCGCGATTTTGTTTTAATGTATGAAACTTGCTCCCATATAATAATTTACCAAAAATATTTGGAATTTGTTGTTTAATTATTCCCGGACCATTATCCTCAACAATAACGTTAAATCTATTTTCATTAATTTCTTGTAATTCAATTTTTATCTGAGGGAGAACTTTTATCTCAGTACAAGCATCTAGGGCATTATCTACAGCTTCTTTAACAACCATCATTAAAGCCCTGGTTGGATTATCAAAACCAAGTAAATGCCTATTTTTAAGGAAAAATTCAGATATAGAAATCTCGCGTTGTTGTTTTGCTAACTCATATGCTTTTATATTTTCTACCATTTTATCACGAATTATTCTTTTTTCTCTGCTTTTCTAAATAACTATATACCTTACCATGTTTGCTTCCGTGCAATAAGTTAATTACAGCATGTCTTGCGATATTCAAGTTAAATTGATTTCCAATTATACTAACTGTTTTGCCATAAATTGATATTTCTACATTAGCTATCTGTTCCATTAATTTTCTAGCTATTCCTTCTCTTCCAATCAATCTAGCTTTTACCCTTTTTATATCATTTTTTGTTTTTCTAGAAAAATTAAGTATATTTATTATTTCAATATCCTTATCTTCTTCCAATAAAGTTAATGCAATTTCAGGATTAAAACCACGACCCACTGCAATTATAATCTTTTTTGCAAGATAAACATCTAAGCCATTATTTCCATTAATTATAATATCACCCTCTTTTGAATTTACTTTTATTTTAGTATGCGTTAATTTAGATATTTTATATTTTGTTTCTCCTTTTTTTCCGATTAATACAGCAATTCTATCTTTTGGAATTCTGACTTCGTCCATTTTAGAACTCTTCTTTGATCTCAGCCTCTTTAAGATAACCTTTTTTCTTTAACCAATCTATTTGATTTGATTGATATTTAAATACAACATCGCCTTTATCATTATCAAACTCCCAAGGTTCAACCAATAATAAGTCTCCTTCTCTTATCCAAAGTTTTCTTTTTAATCTTCCAGGAACTCTGCATATCCTGGTTTTTCCATCTAAACATCTTACCCTCATTCTACTTCCACCTAACCTTTGTTCTATAAAACCTAGGACTTCCCTACCGCGTGGAATTTTTATTCTAAATTCCGGCTGTTCTTGTGATTGTATATTTTTCATTTAAAAGAAAGAAATATTTAGTTGTTTTATAAATCTTTTGTAATTTATTCAGAATTTTCTTCTTCATTTAGTCTAAAACAAACTGTTGAACGATAAACTTGTTTGCTTGACATCCTGCTTGTTTTATATAAAGTTCTAGATCTTTTTACTGTTCCTGGAAATCTTTGCTTTAATTTTCTTCCAAGCTGGATTAAAAAATATTTATTGGTTAAATATAAATCGGTTCCAAATTTCTTATAGACCTCTTTAGAAATAAAAACATGTCCGGCTTTTTCAATTTCCTTTTTTACATAATCCAAAATTCTTTTATCATTTGGACGTATTTGTAAAATTCCTTCATAATATTTTGAGTTTGTATATATCATATTTCAAAAACCAATGCATGTGGTATTTTTTTTATTTTAATTATATTACTTTCATCAATTATCCCTGCTTTTACTGCTAATTTAACTGAATCCTTTCCAACGATATTAATATTTCTAGCATTTTGTAATATTTCTATAATCTTTTCATCAGCTATTATCTCTCCTTTATAAAATCTTTTAGTAATCTCTAGTTTTAAATTATTTTCAGAAAATTTCTTTCCTAGTAAATCTTCATCGCATATCGCAACAACTTCATTATCTTTTGTCTGGTTTCTCTTTAGATAAATCATATTTTTGTTCTAACCGGACTTTTTGCCCCGCATGCCGAACATTTCATCATTGTAATTCTTTCTTCTTTTTTTAATATAGTATCTGGTTTCCTGCATACATGACAGAGTACAAATTCTCTGGCATATTCTTCTATTTTATCATTAATTAAACCAGAGGAGATTTTTCTTCCTAATATTAATCTAGGACCATCAACATTTCCCGGAGAAGCCAGCTCTCTAAGTAAATATTTCAAAAAATGACTCTGGTCGCGGTTAAATGTTTTTACTATTGCACTAAAATTTGAGATTATTGTCTTATTACCCTGAACATGACCTACAGCTTTAGGCATTTCAAAGCGTTCGCTAGATTGCTTTATCTCAGGTAAGCTGGATTTCGCTTTCTCTAATAATTTTTCGTAACTGTCCATAAGATTAAACTAGAAAGAGCATTTTTAAATGTTTTTAATTAAAGTTTTTTGTAATCTTTTCAATTATGCTTTTTCTCAAATTATAAGTATTTCCATTTTCAATATGAGCAAATATGGCTTCAATTCTTTGCATTAATCTTTTATAATTATTTGTTTCTTTAAATCCATCCAAAATTAGATTTATTTTATTTTTTAATATTTTTCTCTTGTTTTTCTTTAAAATTCTATGATAATAAAAATTCCTAAAACCTAAAAAGTCTATTCCTTGTTTAAATTGCATTATCCTGGATTTTTCTTTATGTAACTCTATTTTTAAATTATTTTTAAGAAAATTGTTTATTTCTTGTTTATAAAATTCTAAAGTTTCTTTATCACCATTCAAAATTATAAAATCATCAACATATCTAATATAATATTTTGCTTTTAATTTATGTTTTATATAATAATCTAGCTCGTTTAAATAAACATTGGCAAAAAATTGAGAGGTTAAGTTACCAAGAGGCATTCCATTTTGCAATCGCCCCCCCCCGCTTAACATTATCGAAAATTTACTTATTTAGTAATAAAACTTTTTCGTCTATAATCTTCTTTTTTATTATATTAATTAAAATTTCATGATTTATTGTTTCAAAGTAATGCTTTATATCTGCTTTAAGAAAATAAACTTTTTTATGATTATTTTTGCTAATTTTCCTAACAAAATATTTTAATCTTAATAATGCATTGGAATTCCCTTTATCTTTTCTATTAGCATAACTGTCATAAATAAAGATTTTATCAAATATCGGCTCTATGACATTAATTAAAACATGATGAACAATCCTATCTTTAAACTCTGATTTAGAAATTTTTCTTAATTTTGGATCCCTTATTATAAATGTTTTTAGTGCTTTAGGATAGTAAGTTTGATTTAGTAATTCTTCTTGTAAGTTAATTAAATTATTTTCTAAGTTATTTTCAAACTCAATAACATAATCTTTCTTAGATTTGCCTTTCCTTGCTTTTTTATAAGCTAATTTTAAATTTTCCAAAGAATAAATTTTATAATAAATGTTATTGTATGTTTGCATAATAAAAATCCTAGCTTAGTCAAGGTCATTCCAAGCAAACGGTAGTTGTTGTTGTCCAAGTTGTTCCTGGCATTAGAGTTAGACCTGTAATCCACGTCCCTGAGGAACCAGTCACGTTTGCTATAGCTTATCTATTAATTAGCACCATCATTTTATTTTTCAATAACCAAAGTTATTTACTAAATATTATGATTGAATTTCATGGTGTCAACATAAATATTAACACGCTATAGATAAACTTGTGACCTTAACTTTTAAACACCTTATCGGTGAAAAGCTAGGTAAAAATAAAGAATAAAAAGAAATATTTAAACTTATTG
>JBBSWY010000006.1:0-3555 GCA_038046045.1 Nanobdellota archaeon | reverse complement strand
TGGAAGATTTAAGAAAGCACTTAAATCAAGATGAAGTTAATGTTTCTATAGGATCATTAAAGAGAAAGAATGCTATATTATTTGGTAAAAAAATTACAATAACTAATGAAGGGAAGAAATTATTACAGGAAGAGAGCAAAGAAGAGTTATTCTTAAAAAAATTACCTTTAGAAATTTCAAAATTAGATGAGAAATTAACTTATAATGAATTAAGAGCAAGAAAGGATATTATTAAGACAGAAAGTAAAAAAACAATTACAATAGAATTAACAAATCTTGGCAATGTATTGACAAAACATAAACTAAAAACTAATTTAATTGAATCCTTAAACCAGGAAATGCTATTAAAAAAATCCTGGAAAAATAAAACATTTAGAAGATTTAATATTCAAAGTGAAATACCTAGAATTTATCCTGGAAGAAGGCATTTTGTTAATGAAGCTATTAATTATATTAGGAAAATATGGCTTGAGCTCGGTTTTAAAGAAATGACCGGAAATATTGTACAAAGTAGTTTTTGGAATTTTGATGCCTTGTTTACAGCTCAAGATCATCCCGTTAGAGAATTACAGGATACATTTTTTATTAAAGATCCTAAATATGGTAATTTACCAAAGGAATTATTAGACAAAGTAAAACAAGTTCATGAAAATGGTTCTAATACAAACAGCAAAGGATGGCAATATAAATTTAATATAGAAGAAAGCAGAAAAAACGTTTTAAGAACACATACAACTATTTTAAGTGCCAAAACAATTTCTTTGTTAAAAAAATCTCAAATTCCAGCCAAATTTTTTGCAGTAGGAAGAAATTACAGAAATGAAACGGTAGACTGGAGCCATTTATTTGAGTTTACACAAACAGAAGGAATTGTAATTGATGAAAATGCTAATTTAAGAAACTTACTTGGTTATTTAAAAGAATTTTTTAATAAATTAGGTTATGAAAAAGTTAGAATCAGACCAGCATATTTTCCATATACCGAACCAAGTGCAGAGATAGAAGTTTTTCATCCTGTAAAAAAACAATGGATTGAACTCGGTGGAGCAGGGATATTTAGACCAGAAGTTGTTAAACCTTTACTTGGACAAGATATTCCCGTATTAGCCTGGGGTTTAGGATTAGAAAGAAGCATAATGGAATATTATAATATTAAAGATATTCGTGAATTATATAAAAATGATTTAAAACAATTAAGAGAAATGAAATTATGGTTAAAATAAAATGCCAACAGTAAATTTAAACAGAAAAGAAGTTGAAAATTTAATTAAAAAAAGGATTTCATTAGATGAATTAAAAGAAAATATAACTTTTTTAGGAACTGATTTAAATGAAATAAATGATAATGAAATTATTGTTGAAATATTTCCAAATAGACCAGATTTATTAAGTGAACCGGGATTAGCAAGAGCATTAAAATCATTTATAGGGTATGAAACAGGATTAAAAAAATATAAAACTTTAAAATCTAATTATAAAGTTATTATTGAAGAATCTGTTAAAGATGTACGTCCTTATACTGCTTGTGCCGTTGTTAAAAACTTAAAATTAAATGAAGATAGAATTAAAGAAGTAATACAATTACAAGAAAAACTTCACGTTACTTATGGAAGAAATAGAAAAAAAGTTGCAATTGGAATATATCCTTTAGAAAAAATTAAATTTCCAATAAGATTTTTAGCTTTGCCAGCAAATGAGATTAAATTTCATCCTTTAGAGTATGATAAAGAATTAACAGCTTTAGAAATTTTAGAAAAACATCCTGCTGGAAAAGAATATGGTCATTTATTGAAAGATTATGATAAATATCCTTTATTTATAGATGCTAATAACAATATTTTAAGCATGCCCCCAATTATTAATTCAGAACTTGTGGGAAGAGTTAATGAAAAGACGAAGGATGTTTTTATTGAATGTTCTGGTTTTGATTTTAATATACTAAAAAAATGTTTGAATATTATTTTATGTGCATTATCTGATTTAAATGGAATTATATATGAAAATGAACTTGTTTATAATAAGAAAAAAGAAATAACCCCTAATTTACAACCAGAAGAAATGAAATTAAATATTAGTTATGTAAATAAAATTCTCGGATTAAATTTAAATGAGAATGAAATTAAAAAATTATTAGAAAGAATGGGTTATGATTATGATAATGGTAAAGTATTGATTCCTTCTTATAGGGTAGATATTTTACATGAAATTGATTTGGTTGAAGATATTGGAATTGCATATGGTTATAATAACTTTAAAGAACAAATTCCAAATATAGCAACAATAGCTGAAGAAGATAAATTTTATTTGTTTAAAGAAAAAATAATTAATTTACTTACAGGATTAAATTTAATTGAAGTAAGAAATTATAATTTAACCAGCAAGGAGAGTTTATATTATAAGATGAATCATAATGGAGAAGTTGTAAGTTTAGCTAATTCTTTAAGCCAAGGTTATGATGTATTAAGATCTTGGGTTATTCCTAGCTTAATGGAAACCTTAAGCAAGAATAAACATAATGAATATCCACAAAATATATTTGAAATAGGAACAATATTTAAGAAAGGTGAGAATGAAACGAATGTTATTGAGCAAGAAAGAGTTGCTATTGCTTTATGTCATCCAAAATCTAACTTTACAGAAATAAAACAAATTCTGGATTCATTATTATCAAGTTTGAGTTTAAAATATGAAATTAAAGATGTTGAACATGATAGCTTTATTCCTGGAAGAGTTGGTAGAATTAATATAAATAATAAAAACATAGCTTACATTGGCGAAATTCATCCCCAAGTTTTAAATAATTGGAATTTAGAAATGCCTGTTGCTTGTTTGGAATTAAATTTAACAGAATTATTTAATGTTATAAAATAGAAAACTTTAAATATATGTTTATACATTGTATATACATGCTAGAAGGCAAGAGTAAAGTTGTTAAATGGGGGAACTCGTTTGGTATAAGAATATCAAAAGAAAGGTTAATGCGAGAAAGAATTATGCCCAACCAAGAAGTCTCATTTCTATTAATCAAAAAACCAACAAGAGTTAAAGATATATTTGGGAAATTAAAGTTTAAAACAAAAACTGAAAAATTATTAAAAGAAGTAGATAAAGACCTTTGGTGATTTAATGGTCTATTTCTTTGATACTTATGCTTTAATTGAGATTATTAATGGCAATAAAAATTATGAGAAATACAAAGATCAAATAATATACACTTCTTTATTAAATATAGCAGAATTGTGGCAGGCTTTATTAAGAGATTTTAATGAATTAACGGCTGGAAAATTGTATTCTAGGATTAAACCAGGATTATTGAATTTGGACGAAGAGTTGGTTATCAAAGCGGTTTTATTCAGATTTTATAATAAAAAAAATTATTCTTTACCAGATTGTATTGGTTATCTGTTGGCTAAAAAGTATAATATAAAATTTCTTACCGGCGATAAAGAATTTGAAGTTTTAGACAATGTGGAATTTGTGAAAAAATAATTTATCCTAAATAATTTAAATTATTTTTATCATCATCTAACTGTAATATAATATTTCTTCCTTCTT
>JBBSWY010000005.1:0-1666 GCA_038046045.1 Nanobdellota archaeon | reverse complement strand
TTTTCCTAGTATAATTAATAAAGCTTCTAGAGATTTAAAACCAAATTACATTGCAAATTATGCTTATGAATTAGCTCAAAGTTTTAACGAGTTTTATCATAATTGTCCTGTTCTTAAGGAAGCTAAGGAATTAAGAAACACAAGATTAGCTTTAGTTTTAGCGTTTACTTATGTTATTAAAACTAGCTTGAATTTATTAGGAATAGAAGCTCCAGAGAAGATGTAGAAAGGTTAATAACTACTTAATACAATCATCGTTTGGGTTTTATCTATACCGTTTATATTACGTAATTTTTTTATAATAATGAAACGAAAGCTTTATATACTTGTGTAAATTATTCTTTACACATGTAAACAATAATATACATAAAATGCTAATACATAATTATCTGGAACAAATTCTTGGAAGCATGGTAAAGGTTAAAATACTGCGCACTTTATTTAAATTTCCAACAAAAACATTTACAGGCAGGGAATTAGCAGGTTTAACTGATGGAGTTTCACATATGGCTGTAGCAAAATCAATAAGAGATTTGGAAGATATAAATTTAGTTCTTATAGAGCATCACGGCACTAGCAATCTATTAAGGTTGAATAAAGAAAGTCACTTATTTCCAATATTGAAAAATTTATTTATAGCTGAGAGAGATACAATGGATAAATTAATTAACGATATTAAAAAAACGTTAAACAAAAAGGTAATTTCTTGCATATTATTTGGTAGTGTTGCGAGAAATGAAGAAAAACTAAGTTCCGATATAGATTTATTAATTATAGCAAAAAATAAAACACCAATAAAAAATTTAATTTATGATAAACAGAAATATTTTACTGAAAAATATGGAGTTATAGTTTCTCCTATGATTTACACAAAAAAACAATTCAATAAAAATATTCCTTTTGTAAAAACCATTGGAAAAGATTATATACTTATTTTAGGAGAAGACATATTAAAATGAAGACCAGAGAACTAGATAAGCATTTTTATTTGAATTATCTTAAGAAAGCAGAAGATTTCTTACAAGGATGCAAAAATGCAATAGAAAACAAAAACTGGAATTCTGTAGTTAGTTTAGCTATTCATTCTGGGATTTGTGCAGCAGACGCATTATGCATATTTTATTTAGGTAAAAGAAGTGCTGGAGAAAGCCACGATGAATTTATACATTTAATTAATGGAATAGATATAAAAGATGTTAATATTAAAATAAAACAATTATCAAGTTTAATAGGTGTTAAAAATAGCGTTGAATATTCTGAAAATTTAATGAGTGAAAAAGATGCTTTATCAGCAAAACAAAATGCCGAAAGATTTTTATCTTGGGTTAGAAGTAATTTACCAAAATGATAATTTCAGTTGCGGGAAAACCAAGTGTAGGAAAATCAACTTTCTTTAAAGCAGCTACATTGGCAGAAGTTGATATAGCTCCACATCCATTTACAACAATTAAATCACAAGAAGGAATAGCTTTTGTCAAGATTCCATGTGCAGACAAAGACTTTAATGTACAATGTAATCCAAGATATGGTTATTGTATAAACCATAACCGTTTTGTTCCAATAAAATTATATGATATTCCGGGTTTAATTGAAAATGCTCATTTAGGAGAGGGTTTAGGATTAGAATTCTTGAATGATATAAGGGAAGCAGATGCATTAATTCATA
>JBBSWY010000004.1:0-2599 GCA_038046045.1 Nanobdellota archaeon | reverse complement strand
TTAAAATTGCCCAACCATAAGTCATTAAGAACTCCATTGCTGCTTGAGCTTTATTGCCCATTTTTTGCATAATATAAAATAGAATTAGAGTTATTTAAAATTATCTTTTTCTTCTTTTATGATTATCTTCTTCAAAAAAGTCAATTATTTGTTTCCAATAATTTATTATTAATATTAACAAGATTAAAATTATTAAACCAGCTATAATATAGAATTTATATGTATTAAGATAATTTAATACTAAACTTAATTTATTATAAGTTCTAAAGTACCAGAATAATACAATTAAAATAATTATTAATAAGATATATCTTCCTATTTTTAATGGCTCTTCTTCATTTTCTTCATCTTCCTCTAGATAATTAACTAGTTTTTTATAAAGGCCTGTAGCGAAGAACAATATTAATCCAAGAACAATTATTACCCCAACTAAGATAACTGTTTTATATTGTGATAATTTTTCTTTAACTGTACTAAGATAATTTGTTTTTTCAGTTTCTTCACTTACAGATTCATTTCCTTCACTTGTATCTTCTTGAACTTCACTTGGCTTACTAATTTTGATTACAGGATTTCCTTGTTCATCAAAACCTTCTAAAATTAAGACTAAATCTGTTTTATTGTCTTTGTCTAAATCAACTTCCTCTGTTTCATTAAAATCAAGCAAGACAAATACAGGATCAGATTCAATTTTTATTGTAACTGTATTGTTTTTTACTTCTAAGATTTTTAAATCATGAATTTCATCTTTAAAATTAAACTTTACATCTTTACTTATTTTATTCTCTTTATCCAGGTTAATTACTTCTTCTTTTATTGTTTCCGGCATTAATTTTTTTAAAGAATTAACAAATTTTTGCCATAATTCTTTAAGACTTTGAACACCTTTTTCTGGCTCTAATTTAAGTTCAAATCCCGGTTCACCTACCTTTATATTAATTTCTTTACTTTCTAATATTCCCGCACCTTTCAGACCAACAAATACATCTGCTTTGTAATCTCCTGGCTTTGTATTATAAGGTGGAGCAACATATAGGTAAAGGATTTCTGTTTTTCCCGGTTCTATAGTTATTGTGCTGGGATTTAATTGAGAAAAGCTATTTGCATTTCCTGTTATTCCAAGTTCATAAACAGCCGTCTGTGCTCCTATATTTTTTATTGAAATTGGAGTTGTGGCACTTGAATCTGCATTAACTTCTAAATTTTGAATATTTACTTCAGGTTTATAACATTGTTCTCTGCTTATAACATCTAATTTAAATGAATCTTCGCTGGAAATCTTGCTTGAATCTAATGCAAGGGCTGTAAACTTAATGTCATATAATTGTGCAGTTAAATTCTCACTTGGATTAAATTCTAATTTAACATTTCTGCTTTGTCCAGCTCCAAGGGTTAATATTACTGGATTTGGCACTGCCCAACCCTGGCTGCTTTCAATTCTAAATTCTTTTTCAAGCTCTCCTTGATTTTTAATATTAGCTTCATAAACCTTCTTTGAACCTACACAAACTATATCTTCCTTGGTTAATAATTCAAAGGAAAGGTCATTACAAGTTCTTACATTAACTTTTAATTTAAGATCCTTGCTTATTTTGCTTTGCTGACTTTTAATATTTAAATCGACATCAAAATCTCCCTGTACTTTATAATCTGGTGTTAATATTAGATTTACAACCCCAGATTCTTTTGATTTTAGATTTAATTGTGTTAAATGTAAATTAGCCCATGCAGGTCCTGTAATGCTTAAAACAAATTCATTATCTTGCTGAGCTGCATTGTTGATATTAATTGGAATTATTTCAGAGGAATGTTCGCACATATTTACAAATTCTTTGTCTAGTTTAACGCCAAAATCAAAACAACTATTTACAATAACATTAGAGTCAAAACTAGCAACTGTCTTGCTAGTTAATGACCTAATAGTTACCGTAAAATCATTTTCGCCAAAATCGCTTCCACACGGAGCATTTAAGAATCCATAAATCGCCTTGATTTGCCCCGGTAATAATGATAAATCATATTGACTTAATTTTATCCATGGAGCAGCCTTTCCAGTAACTTCTAATTTATAGGCTTCTTGATAAATCCCGTTGTTTGAAACTGTGAAATTATATGTATCTGAGTTACAACCGCAAATTTCCCTGCTTTGAGTTCCTGTTATTAATAAATTATGACAATCAGGAACATTTACTTTAAAATTCAATTTTTTAACTTCATTATTCTCTGTGTTTGTAACGATTAAATTTAAACTATAAAATCCAGGACTTGTGTCAAATTTAGGGGTAACATAAACATAAACTAATTTATTTTGGTTGTTTAATCCAAAACCCTGTGGAACAAATACAGTCCATTTAGCTGCATCTCCATCTACATTAACATTGAAAGTACCTGAACCAAAGACATTGGCATTAAATAAGGTAGTTGAGCTAGGACAAACACTTTTCTCAAGTTCGGTAGAAGTTAAATCAAAAGCATTAACAGGAAATGAATTAATTAAGATTAAAAATATAAATAAAAATAAAATACTTTTATTATTCATTAGTTAAACCCCCCTTTACCTACTTCAGAAAAGTATAAGATATATAAATACCTTTTGGTT
>JBBSWY010000003.1:6461-7532 GCA_038046045.1 Nanobdellota archaeon | reverse complement strand
TAATTTAAATTATTTTTATCATCATCTAACTGTAATATAATATTTCTTCCTTCTTTAACTAACTTGGCTGCTTTAATGAAATGTTCTTGTGCTACTTCCTTAGATTTATTTGCAATTGCCAATCTTGCTGCATTTATTACACTGTTCTTAATATGGCCCCCGGAAAATTCAAATTCCTTGGCTACATTATAAAAGTCAATATTTTTTGATAATGGCAATGTCTTGCTTAATAATTTCCAAATTTGTTCACGTTCTTCAATAGAGGGGATTCTAAATGTAATATGTAAATTAATTCTACGTTCGAATGCTTTATCAAAATTACTTGCAAGGTTTGTAGCAAATATCACAATACCCTCAAATTTCTCTAATTCTTTTAATAATATATTTCTTGTTAGATTTGTCTCAGAATCCGTTGCAGACAAAATATTTGTTCTTGAAGAGGCTATGGCATCTGCTTCATCAAAGAATAGTATTGCATCATTTTTCTTAGCTATCTCAAATACCCTAACAATATTCTTTCCAGTTTCCCCAACATAGCTATCAACCAAATTAGAATAACGAACAATGAACAATTTCTTCCCGAGTTCATTGGATAAGGCTTCTGCTGTTAATGTTTTTCCTGTTCCTGAAGGTCCGGAAAAGATTAATGATATGGCATTGCTCTCTTGAATATTACTTAACCCCCATTTATGCATTAAAGTATCATGATTTTTTATCTGAGAAAGAGCCATATTTATCTGAGATTTAATTTCTTCATTCAAAACAACATCTTTGAAAGTCTTTTTGGGATTTACTTTTTCAATCAATCCTAAATAAGGATCTTGAACAATCTGTGGCTCTAAAATAATTTCATACCCATTATAACCAAGATTTTGCAGTTCATTTATAATTAAATTAAATTTATTACGGAAATTTCTTTTGACTACATTAAGCTCACGTCTTAACATATTCACTTCTTTATTTATATCCTTACTCGTTTTTTCTACCATTTCAAGAACTTTATTCCTCTTTTTTATCGATAATTAGCAAGGTAAATAAATTTATAAATCTTTTCTATTAAAATAAACTATG
>JBBSWY010000003.1:0-6361 GCA_038046045.1 Nanobdellota archaeon | reverse complement strand
TATCAAAATCTAAAACTTTATTATTTTTTATCTTAATTCCTTCATTTTTTAATAATCTAGCTTTATTTTTTAATCCAGATGCAAATCCATGTAAATTTCCGTTGCTTGCAATAACTCTGTGGCATGGGACAACAGGAGCATAAGGATTTTTATTCAAAGCTTGTCCTACTGCACGGTAAGCTTTTGTATTTAAAGCATGTGCAATTTCTCTATATGTTGAAACATTCCCTTTAGGAATTTTCTTGCATAAATTATATACTTTTTCATTGAAATTCATTTTAAATTAAAATTTGGTAAATCTTTAATTAATCTTGCAATATTTGTTCTTATAAACTGTATGCGATCTTTATCAGATTTTTCAAATTTATATTCATCACCCCTTTTATTAGTTTTTATTAAAAAATCCAGATGTGAATCTAAATCTTTAAAATTAATATATCTATCTGCTTGAATTAATTCATCTATACTAGAGTTTATATTTGGTGCATCTAAAAATCCATAAGCATCATCTAAATGATGTCTTGTTTGTTCAATCTTTTCCTTAAGTTTTTTTATTCTTATCTTAATATTAGAGTCTATTGCATATCCTTTATCTAATTTTACTAGTAAATTATTACAGAAAATTATCATTTCTTTAATCAAAGCAAGAAGTTTAATCTTTTGTTCCTCTTCTTTAGATCTCTTAAACCAATTACTCCAAAAAGCCATAGAAATAAAATTTTAATTTAATATTTAAATATTTGCTAAAATTGATTTATATTGATATTACCTTTATATAGTAGTTACAATAGAAAGATTTATAAATAGAAATTTTAATATTAACTTAGGTTTTAAAATGCTATTACAATTTCAAACTAATTCAAGTAATATAAACTTAAATAATTTAGCTATTAAGCTATCTGATGAATTTAATATAAAATTATTTATTCCTGGTTACAATGAACAATTAGATTTTCAAGATATTGATTTATCCTGGGAAGTTAAAAAAGATAAAAAAGGAAAAAAAGAATTAGAAATTTTAACATTAACAAAAAATCATTCTGAAAGGGTAGAAGATTTTGAATCATTTATAGCTTTCCATTATAATTCACCAACAGAAGAAACAATTGTAAAATATTTTGCAACAAGATTAGAATATTTCAAAGATATGTTTAAAGATATTGGAGAAACAAAAAATGAATTTTTATTATCCTTAAAAATGGGTTATGATGATGTACTAAGAGCTAATCCAAGAATAGTAAATTACAGAAAAAAAATAGAAAATGATCAAAAAGCTTTAGAAGAAATATTTAATTATGCTGCTTTCAAATTTAATAAGTCTAGAGTTTCAGTATAAGCCCATATTCTATAATTCTTTTTTAAAATTTTCCTTTCTCTAATTTTATCACAAAAATTATCATATTCTTTATGATCATAAAACATTTCGCAAAAATAAACTGCATTATCCTGAATAAACCAAACTACTCTATGACGTTCATGACCTCTAGGACTTATAAAAAATTCCCCGATGGTTTCCGTAGGATAATCTTTTTTTGATTCAACTATCCTTTGTATTATTTCTCTAAATCTTTTAACTTCTACAGGATTTCTAAAATCTTTTCTGTTTAATTTTTCCAAAAATTGTTCAGAAAAATAAGCTAAATGATAAACTCCCTTATATTCATTATAAACCTTAAGAAAATCATTCAATAAATCTTTTAAATAATTTGTATCATCTTTATTATACATGTTAATAAGAACTTCTTTAAATTTTGTTTTTACGCTTTTATTTACAAAAACTTCAGGGTTAATACTTTGTAATACTTGCCTTATCTTACTGTAATCGTTAAAATTTAGCAAGTCATTAATTGTTTTTATTGCACCCTCTTCTTTAAAAGCCATATTATAGGAAAAGAATTTATATTAATAAGCTTTACTAATAATATGGATAAAGTTCTAGAAAAACGCAAATTAATGATACAAGTCATTAAGAATTATGGTGTTAAAGATAAAAATGTACTAAACGCATTGTTTAAGGTTCCAAGACATTTGTTCATTCCAAGAGAACTAGAAGAACATGCTTATGATGATAACCCTTTACAAATAGGCTATAATCAAACTATTTCACAACCTTATACAACTGCTTTCATGTTAGAAGCTTTAGAACTTAAAAAAAATGATAAAGTTCTAGAAATTGGAACAGGTTCTGGTTATTCTGCTGCTTTAATTTCTTACATAACAAAAAAAGAAGTTTACAGCACAGAAATAATCTCAAGTTTAGTTTTAAAAGCTATAGAGAATTTAAAAAGAGCTAATATAAATAATGTTCATGTTATTTGCAAAGACGGCAGTTTAGGATTAAAGGAATATTCTCCTTATGATAAAATTTTGATTAATGCTGCATGTCCTGATTTTCCAGAGCCGTTAATAAAGCAACTAAGAGATAATGGAATAATTCTTGCACCAATTGGAGGCATTTTAGGACAGGAGATGATTAAAGGCATTAAAAAAGGAAGAAAATTAGAAAAAATAAATTTAGGGAATTTTATTTT
This sequence comes from Nanobdellota archaeon, assembly GCA_038046045.1. GTDB lineage: Archaea > Nanobdellota > Nanobdellia > SCGC-AAA011-G17 > GW2011-AR20 > GW2011-AR20. The sequence continues at coordinate 3,830 of JBBSWY010000003.1, read as the reverse complement.
TGTAAGACTCCGCGGGCAATATGGTTGGGAATAGATTATTAAATTTATCCTTCCACTCAAAGTAATACTTAAATGTTTCATTATTTTGGGTGCTATATATTGTTGAATAACCATCTCTTCTAATAGGATAAATATAACCTTTATTCCTCATAGAATTTAACCATTTTGTAGCTTTTTCTTGTGACCAACTAAATATTTTTCTAATGGTTTTATTATCAAATTCTTTTAGCTCAATTAATTTTTCTAATCTTTTCATTTGTAAATTAAAAAACATAGTATGTGAACTATTTATTGAGTTCATTAATTTTTCACGATTTTCGCCATCAAATGCACTTATAGAAATTAAATAAAGTCTTTTCTTTATTGGTGTCACATCAAACCTTACAAGCATTCTTTTATCATCTATATTTGATTTTAAATCGAGAAAATCAAGGATATTCTTTAATTTAATTCTTAATTTAGGATTTTTCTCTCCAATTGTTATTGTATCCGAATGTTTAGTTGAAACAAAACTTCCATCTCCACTAAGTTCTTTTGCTATAAAATTCTCTAATAACAATTTATAATCATTATCAATTAATTTATTTTCTATATTTAAAATATTATTTTGTAAGTTTAATAGTAACTCGCCTAATAGGGTTGAGTTCAAATTGGTTAAAAACGTATAATTACCATGACTTTTATTAATTTTTACGTTTTTAATATTTATATTGTAAACATTTTCATATTTTTTACTTATTTCCTTTATTTGATCACCATTAATTTTATTTATATTATAATAACAATAAGATTTTATTAATTTGAATAAGCTTAGTTCTTTTAGAAAGTCTATTACATATTCATGGAGTTCAACGTCTTTATTACATATACTTATATAAGCTCCCGTTGTGTTCTCACATTTTTGTCCTTCTGAAAAAGATAATCCTAAAAATTTACCCGCTAAACTAATATCAATAAAACGATTTATCTCCATTGGAATAGAGTAATCTCTCCACAAAATTAACTTATCATTTTCAATGACCACTTTTATGTCTGTGGGTAAAAAACACAGCAAATCTATTTTATCATCTTTAAATATAATGTTTGGCCTATCATTTTCAAATAGCGGTCTTTTAATCTCTACACCTACTTCATCATTATAATCTAAATTTAATAATTTTCTAGAATATCTATTTATGTAAAATATGGCTCTTTTTTCCTTTCCATTCCTAATGTTAATATTAAGGGTCGTTATAAAATTAGTTTCTTTATTATTTTTTATTATTTTAACTTGAATAACTTCTCTATGTTTTAAATTTAATTTTCTAATTTCTTTTAAAGGGGCTGTAACAATATACTGATTTATTTTAGAATTACCTCTAATATTATTCAAGAATTTTATGTTTTCATTCATTATAAGAAATAAGATGTTTTTATTTAAATACTTAACCGGTGCGGTTGTCACTTGGACAGTTGGGAACTAATATGTATTTTAAAGAATATAAATTCCCTAGAAAGAATTAAATCTTCTTAATTTCTACCCTATATTTTCCAGGCATTCTTGGTCTACCTAAGCTCAATGCACTCTTTGCTGTTTCTACCCCGTTTTCATCTACTCTTGCAAAAAATATAATAGAATTTTTTTCTGCTTGGGCTGCTAATCCAACAGGTTTTCCAAATGAATGAGCCATTCCTGTTTGTAACCTATCTGCGTGTGCTCCACCAATCATCTTATTTTCACGTAGAATATGATAAGGATATTTTAATAATTTAAAGAAATAACCCTTAGGACCAAGCTTACTATACATTCTTCTGTTAATTAACTGTCTTGTTGCTTCAAGTGCATTATGTCTTATTTGATGATCAGTCTTGCTTACTAAGGAAACTTGATATTGAAATGTTTTAGCTGGATCCCCCATTTCATATCTTACTATTTTATTTGTTGGGATAGCTTTAACATAATTTTTAGCCTTAACCCTAGAATATCTAGTATAAGCTCTTGTAATTTTACTATAACAATGACCTTTTCTTAAACCTGCCATTTTATTTTATCTCAACCTTAGTTCCAATGCTTTGACCAGGCATACCTGTTTCAAATCTAACTCTTAATGCCCCATTATTGCCATGATATCTAATTATCTCACCATGTAATTCTTTTCCTTTAGGTGATTTCCAAACAACTTTTTTACCTATTAAACTTTTTGTTTTATCTTTTTTATCTATATCCTTGACTAATATTATCATCTGATTATTAACTTGATTATGCCTTCCACCTCTAAAATTAGATATTACAGCTTCCATAATTTTTAACTCTAATAAGGATTTAAAAACCTTTCTAACTATGTTTAGATTACATGTTAAAACGTCTTGTATTTAGCGGGGATAAGGTAAGTAAAATAGAGAAAATATTAAACAATTATCATCTAATAAAAGATATTGATAATAAAAATCATAATTCAAAATTTGCTACTTACTATTTTGGAGAAGGGTTTATTCACGTTCATTATGGTATTCTTAGTGGGGGTAAAACAGAAGTTCAATTATATTTTTTAGATGATGATAAAGATTTAATAAAAGGATTAAAATCATTAAAAAAATTATCCAACTAGAATTTCAACTTCCTTTCCCAATAATTGCTTTAATGAGTCAAGAGTTTTATCCTTTAAATAAACATCCTTAGCCTTCATATTCTTTAAATCCTCTTCTAATTCTTCTTGTGAACTCTTAGTTAAATTGCTTAAAGAACCATTTTCATTTAAGTTGCATTTCATAATTTCTTTTTCCTTAATATTTTTAATTAAAAATGCTTTTTTATCAAGTAAATAAATTTCTCCTTCTTTCTCACCATACTTAAACTTGACTTTTACTCTTTCTCTTTCAAATCCTCTTTTTCTTTGTATGAATTCAAGAACATTTTTAATATATGAACGAGCTTCTCTTCTTATTTTTTCATTCTCTGCCTTGCTTAATTTTACATCTCTTGCCTTAACAACTTTTCTCAAGACATCTAAAAACTTTCTAGGAATTTCACCATTATCAACAACTTTCTTTAATGTTAATTCTAAATTTGCTTCTTCTTTTATATTTAATACAGTAAATAAATCCCTGGTTACAGCCAAACATGCATTATAAACATCTAAAACACTTTCGCTTTCTTTTTTCTTTTCTAATTGTACAAATAACTTATTTATTCTATCTAAATATTCTCTAGCTTCTTTAACTAAACTATCTACCTCAACACCTTTAACTTCCTTTATCTTGCCATGCTCAATATCCTTGTAATAATCTCGAACTTTTTCCAGGAATTTAACATATTTCTCCTCAATTAATTTTTCCTTATTTACAAATATCTCTCTCATTAACTCAATTGTTTCCGAGGGGGTTGGGGGATTAACGCCATAAAGCATTAATGCAGCTTGCGCAGGATTTAACGTAGCATAATAAATATCCTCAGCAACAATACTTAATAATTTTGTCTTTGTTCTATCTAATAATTTTCCTCCAATATCCATCTGCATGTCAATTGCTTCTGGTGATGGTTTAATTCTTCCCATTTGCAATAATAATTTCCATGGCATAAATACCCCTCGATCAAACAAAGGAACCCCATCTCTTAAGAAAGTAAATATAACAGGATGAGCATCTTTGACAGAATCCCAGAAATCAGTTAAAATATAAGTTTGAACATGAAAATCTTTATTTACTCCTGTAATTTCTTTAGCTTGATAACCTTGTTCTATTATAATATATCTTAATCTTTCTTTTAATTCAAACCTTGACATTCTCTTGACATCAGTATCATCTACAATAATAAAAACATCTATATCATTAGCTTTTTTATCTCCTCTAAA
>JBBSWY010000002.1:0-1318 GCA_038046045.1 Nanobdellota archaeon | reverse complement strand
ATTAATTTTCTTATGAATAATTTCTAATTGTTTTGGATTCTTTTTTGCTAGTTTAAAGAATATATTTTCAACCTCTTTTCTTAATCCATAATCATACATCTCTATCTAATCCAAAATGTTTTCTAAAATCTTTTATTTTAATAACTGGTTGTTTTTCTATTCTTTTCATTTTAGCTATAAATTCAGGCCTTAATTCGGGTTCATTTTCCATTTCTATATATTCCTTGACTATAACTTTAACTGCCTCACTCTTATCTTTTAAATCGTATTTAGCCTTTACAATATTTAGAACTCTGTTTGTGTTTTCATCCAATTCTAATAAAGCTTGTACCATATTATTTTACCTTATTTTGACTAAGTTAAACTTATTTATAAAACTTTCTATTTTAAAAGATTAGTTTTAAAAACCATTCTTATTAAGGTAGCTTGGGGTTAACATGTATGATGTAATTATTATTGGAGCAGGAGCAGCTGGATTAAGTGCAGCAATTTATACGGCCAGAAGAAAATTAAATTCTTTAGTTATTAGCATAGATAAAGGTGGACAAACAATACTTGCATCTAAAATGGAAAATTATCCCGGTTTCTTGGTAGATAATGGGGCTTCTTTGATGAAAGTATTTGAAAAACAAGTCAAGGATTTAGGTGTTAATATTGTATTGGGAAGGGTAAGTAATATTGAGAAAATTAATAATAATTTTAAAGTTAAATTAAGCAATAATGAAATTTATGAAAGTAAAAGCGTTATATTGGCTTATGGAAAAGTTCCTGCACAATTAAATATTCAAGGAGAAGATAAATTTGCAGGAAGAGGAATACATATTTATGCTGTTTATGATGCTGAATTATTTAAAGATAAAACTGTAGCTGTAATCGGTGGGGGAAATTCTGCTCTTGATTCAACTTTAATTTTAAGTAAGTATACTAAGAAAATTTACTTGATACATAGAAGAAATGAATTTAGGGGAGAGCAAGTTTTAATTGATAAAGTTAAAGCATTAAAAAACGTTGAAATTATTTTAGAACATTTACCGGTTGAATTTAAAGGTGAAGAAAAGTTAAGTTCTTTAGTTGTAAAAAATATTAATAATGAAAACAAAAAAGAAATAAATTTAGATGGTTGTTTTGTTGAAATTGGTTATATGAATAAAGTTGATTTTGTAAAACATTTGGTTGATGTTAATGAGAAAAACGAAATAATTATAGATGTTTACTGTAATACTAAAACAAAAGGATTATTTGCAGCAGGAGATTTAACAATTGTCCCATATAAACAAACAATTACTTCGGCTGGAGAAGGTTGCAAGGCAGCATTAAC
>JBBSWY010000001.1:0-11589 GCA_038046045.1 Nanobdellota archaeon | reverse complement strand
CCAAGCATTTCAAAGAAAGTTAAATGTGTTGAATCACCGACTTCATCAATATCGTCTGTTCTTAAACACTTTTGGCAATTTACTAATCTTTTGCCAGAAGGATGCTTTTGTCCGAGTAAATATGGAACTAAAGGATGCATTCCAGCTGTTGTAAACAAAACAGTTGGATCATGCTCTGGAATTAAAGAACTAGAATGAATAATAGTATGCTGTTTAGATTTAAAAAATTCTAAATATTTCTTCTTTAACTCACTTGATTGCATATTCTTAAATTTTTTAGAATCTTTATATAATTTACTAAGTTTAAAATAGAAAAATTTATATAGTAATGCATGCATGCATTTATTATGGGAAAAGTAATTACCATATCAGAAGAGGCTTATAATTTGCTATCTAAGTACAAAGAACCAAAAGAATCTTTCACTAAAGTTATTATTAAAAATTTTAGTGGTAGAAATAAAAATGCAATAATGGGCTTAGCAGGTACATGGAAAAATAACCCGGAGGTCGTTAAAATAATGAAGAGGGTTTATAATGAGAGAAAAAATTTTAAATTGAGGGATATAAAATTTGATTAAATACTGTTTAGATAGCGATGTTATAATTGATTTCCTTCATGGAGAGAAGGCTATTGTGGAAAAAATAAAAAATCTTTTAGAAGATTCAATACCATTTATTACTTCTATTACTTTATGCGAACTATTTCGTGGAGCATATTTGACTAAAAACCCCGAAATCGAAATTAAAAAGATCGATACACTTATGGATAATATGCTCGCAGCAACTTTGGATAGAGAATCATCAAAAGTATTTGGCAGAAAGAATAAAGAATTATCGGATAAAGGTAAGCAAACCGAAATTCCGGATTTAATGATCGCTTCGATATGCATTGCAAATGACTTGGTCTTAGTAACTAGAAATAAAAAACATTTTGAGAACATATTGGGATTAAAATTTGAAGTTTGGTAAGGTATTTAAATAGCCTTTCTAAATTTTTAATTAATCTAAATAAATGGCAGGTTTTCCAGGTTTTGCTTTCATTGCTTTATTTTTAGGATCATGTTTATTTTTATCGCTCACAGCATAAATTTTAACATCCTTAGAATTTGTTGAATCTTTTATAATTTCTCTATTTTTTTCATAAATATTAAGTTCTTTTGGAATGACATAAAGATAAGTTCTTGGATTATCAATATTAACTAATTTTTTAATATTTAAAATATCTTTAATTGTATTATTAATATTATTTTCTTCTTTCTCAAGTTTTTCATTAATTTTATTCTCATTAGCTTTTGGCCAGTCTTCTACTGAAACAAACCCCTTATTTCCTAATTTTTCATACATTTCTTCTGCTAAATGCGGTGCAAATGGAGAAATTAAAAAAACTAATTTTTCTAGAGTACCTTTGCTATAATTTCTTTTCTTGATGTAATCACTAAACTCGATTATTGAAACTATTGCATTGTTAAATCTGAATTCTTCTATATCTAAAGTAACTTTTTTAATTAATTTATTTAATTTACTTTCAACAATTTCGTCATCTTCTTTATTAACATTTTCAAGTAAATAATAAAATTTATTTAAAAATTTAAAAATTCCTTCTATTCCAGAGTCATCCCATTCCCATTCTTTTTCAGGACTTGCAACAGATAAAATAAAGGTCCTTAATGTATCGATACCATATATTTTGATTATATCTCTGGGGTCAACAACATTACCTTTGCTTTTACTCATTACCTCACCATTTTTTAATACCATCCCTTGCGTATATAATTTCATGAAGGGTTCATCAATATTAAGCATTTTTAAATCTCTTAATGCTTTTGTGAAAAATCTTGCATAAAGTAAGTGTAATATTGCATGTTCTATTCCCCCAATATACTGATTAACAGGCATGAAGTAATTAACCATTTCTTTTGAAAATGGTAGTTTGTCATTATCGGGATCACAATAACGTAAAAAATACCATGAACTATCAACAAAAGTATCCATTGTATCTGTTTCACGTCTAGCCATTTTGTTGCAGTTAGGACACTTTACATTGACAAAACTTTTACTTTGAGATAAAGGATTTCCCTCACCTGTAAACTTAACATCCTCTGGTAATTTAACAGGAAGATCTTTTTCTGGCACAGGAATCATACCACAATTTTGACAATAAATTATAGGAATTGGAGTACCCCAATATCTTTGTCTAGAAATTAACCAGTCTCTTAATTTATATTGTATTGTTTTCTTCCCGAGTTTTAAACCAGATAAATGCTTTGTAATTTCATTAATTGCTTTTTTGTTTTCTAAATTATTAAATTTCCCAGAATTAACTAAAATTCCTTCTTCAATATAAGCTTCTTTTAATTTCTCTAATTTTTTATTTTTTGGAGTTATAACTAATTTAATTGGAAGTTTATATTTTTTAGCGAATTCAAAATCTCTTTGGTCATGTGCTGGAACTCCCATTATAACTCCAGTTCCATAATCAAGTAAAACAAAATTAGCTATATAAATAGGAATTTTTTCATTTGTTAATGGGTGTATAATATATTTTCCTGTGAATAATCCTATTTTTTCTTTGTCTTTTGCTGTTCTTGAAAATTTATCTTCTATGACAATTTTATTAATGAATTTTTTAATTTTATCTTCATCTTTTGATCCTTTAATTAATTCAAGGACTTTTGGATGTTCTGGTGCAATAACTAAAAATGTTACTCCAAACAATGTATCTAGCCTTGTAGTAAAAACTTCTAATTCATCTTTTGAATTTTCTAATTTAAATTTAACTAATGTTCCTTCTGATTTACCAATCCAGTTTTTCTGCATTACCTTGACTTTTTCAGGCCAGTCTAATTTCTCTAAATTTCTTAATAATTCTTCAGCATATTCTGTAATCTTGAAAAACCATTGTTCTAAGCTTTTTAATTTAACATTACTATGACATTTCCAACATTCTCCATTAATAACTTGTTCATTCGCTAATACTGTTTTACATGATGGACAAAAATTAACCAAAGCCTCTTTTCTGTATGCCAAACCTTTTTTATAAAATTGTAAAAATATCCATTGATTCCATTTGTAGTATTCTGGTAAGCATGTTGCTATTTCCCTATTCCAATCATAACTTAAACTAAGTTGTATTTGTTGTTCCTTCATTAATGCTATGTTATTAAAAGTCCATTTCTTTGGATCAACTTTATTCTTTATAGCTGCATTTTCAGCTGGTAAACCAAATGCATCATAACCCATTGGATAAAGTACATTGTAGCCTTGCATTCTTTTGAAACGAGCATAGCAATCACCCATATTGTAGTTTCGGGCATGCCCCACATGTAAACCAGAACCAGAAGGATACGGGAACATCTCTAAATTATAGAACTTCTTTTTTTTCTTGTTTATATTACTTTTAAAAATTCCAGCTTTATCCCAGCGATCTTGCCATTTCTCTTCTATTTTTTTAAAATCATACATATCAATGATGCTAGGACGAATGTATTTAAAGTTTTTGAAAAGATTTAAATAACTTAAATATCGAGGTTTTCTTATGGGCCTGTCGTCTAGCCTGGATAGGATATTAGCCTTCTAAGCTAAGGATCGTGGGTTCAAATCCCATCAGGCCCGTTTGCGCACATGGCGAAGTGGTCTAACGCAACCGCCTGCAGAGCGGTCATTCGCAGGTTCAAATCCTGCTGTGCGCTTTTACTTTCTAAAATTTCTTATTCTGTCCTTAACTTTTTCCTTTCCAATTTTATAATAGCCGTACAAGAATATTAGAATGTAAATTAAAGCGATAATAAAGAAAAATAGTTTTAACAAAGGACTTTCTTTAATAAAAACTTCACCAAAATAACTTATGATAATTATTGTCGGTAATAAACCCAAGCTTGTGCTAATTATGAATTTTTTATAAGACATCTTTATTATTCCAGCTAAATAACTAAATATATCAGAAGAGGTAATTGGATTTAACCTCAATACAAAAAGAACTAAAGCACCATATTTTTCATTGTATTTATTAAAACGCTCTAATTTCTTTTCTCCAATTAATCTTCCAAAGTAAAAACCACCATAACGCTTTGCTAAGAAATAAGCTATGCTTGCTCCGATAATATTTCCAATTAAAGATAATAACGTTGCATATAATGGCTTGAATATTATTGCTGCAGAACTATACATCACCACCCCGGGAATAGGCGCTAATAATACCTCAAATATAATCACAAATAAATAAACTAACCATGAAAGATTACCAAAAGTATTAAGAAAATTTAATGTGTCTTGTAAGTTATTATTCGCTAAATCATAAATAAAGCCCTGTGTAAAATAATTATATGAAATTAGGATTATAATAATCATTAATAAAATTAAAAATCTTTTGCTTTCTAAAGCCCTTTTGTATAAACGATGGTTTTTAATTCTCTCTCTAAACTCTTCTTTATCAAACTTTTTCACAATAGAATTAAGAAATAATGATATATAAAATTAACTTAAAATAAAAAAGAAAAAAAGTTTATTTAGGTCTTAGCAAAGCGCTTAAGACATAAACAACTAATGTAAATACAATTACAACAGCTGCTATCCAGAATGCTGTACTTTGTGCAAGATTTCTCCATACCGAGGCTGCTGTTACACTAGGTTGATATGTAGTTCCACCGGTTATACCTTGACTGCCAACACTTACTTTAACATTTTGAGTTGTTAATAATCTGTCATTTTGCTTTACATTTAATGCTGCTGTATATTCTCCACTTGGTAAACTTGGTCTTGGTGTTAAGTATACATATGCTGTGGTTTGTTCTCCTGCAGCAACTGTCACAACTTCTTCACCTGCAACATCTGCCCAACTATCTGCTGTTACATCAACTGTATATGTTATAGGTTGTGTTCCAGGATTTTTTAATGTTAATGGAATTGTAAATACACTTCCTTGTGTTGCTGTAAAGCTTGTTTGTGTTAAGCTTATAATATCTTGAGGTGTGAAAACTTGACATTCTCTTACTGTTAATTTATCTAAACTTGTGGTACTTCTGCTTCCAAAGAATATTATTGTTTCAACAAAATAGTCTCCTGGTTTTGCATTGCTTGGAACTTTGAATGTAAATGATTCTAATGCTGTATCTCCAGAATCATCAAATTCATTTAAGCTGAATACTTCTGAACTTAAATCTACACCAAGTTCGCTTTCCTTTAATCTTACCTGTACACTATCTTGGTCATCTGTTCCAACGTTTTGTAAATCTACTGCAAAATTAACTGTAGCAGAGCAACTTACTACACTTGGGCTTATTGTAACTTTGTTTATTGCAACATCATCGCTATCTCTTTCAAATTCCATGTCTAAACTATCATAGTTGCAATTTTCATCTTCATTACCATCATCATTTGTTTTTATGAATAATACAAAGTCATCTCCTTCATCTAAATCAGAATCACTTACTGGAACTTTTAATTCTAAATCAAAGTCATCGTCATTATCTTCATCTATGTTTTTAGAATCTGATTGAACGCTTGCAATTTCACTGTTTTCATCTATATTGTATAATATTGCTTCAACAACAACGTCCATGTCATTATCATCATTATTTTCTACGTTTGCTCTTACTTTTATTTTATCTCCAGGACCGAAGTTATCTCCGTCATCTGGATCTTCAACATCAATTATTAAATTACCGCTGTCAACATTATTAACTTGGTTACCATCGCTTACTCTGCCATCTTTGCATATTTTTGGGTCAACCCTTATACTAATAGGCATATCAAAAGTTGGATTTGGCAATGTTGTACCTGTTGCAGCAAATTTTAATGTTCCTGTATAAGTACCTATTTTAACATTATCAGCAATATTTACAGTTATACTTATAGTTTTAGGGTTTGAAAGATCTGTTCCATTTACAATAATTCCAATAGTTGGTAATGTACCAAATGTTATAGCATCACCTTGTGCATCTGTAAATGTACCATTAGTAACTAAAACACCAAAATTTAACGTTTCATTACCGGTATTTGTAATTACAATGTTTCTTGTTAAAATTATATCTTCTTGCCCAGAAACAGTTAATGTTGTTGGACTTGTAGTAAAACTAGCTGTTGCGCTTGCATTAAAAGCGAATAAACTAACTAATAATAAAATTAAACTTATGAATAATGTTCTTTTCATTTTGTATTAACCCCCTTGACTAATTGTAAATATGTTGCTATTTTAGAGTAAGAAAGATATATAAAGCTTTCGCTAGCGATTTTTTTTATTATTTCTATGTTTTCTAACTAATAAAATGCTTAAATCACCTATAAAACTTCCTAATAATACTCCCGCAATAACATCACTTAAATAATGTACCCCAAGATAAACCCTGGATAAAGAAACTAAAATTACAATAAAAATCCAGACATAATAAAGAGTTCTATTGAAGTTAAAATATGGTATTAAGGTTGAAACAGCTGTCGCATGCCCGCTGGGAAAACTTTTGTATGGATTATTATCTAAAACAAAGGCATTATTTAATTCTGTAAAAGGACGGGGTCTTGCTACTATAATCTTAATTATCTCGGTCAATATTAAGTAAGAGATAAAAGAAAGAATTAATGGAACTAACTTTTTTTTCTGTTTAGCAAATAATAATATTAAAAATACAATTAAAAATAAAATATATCCTGAAATATTGTTAATAAAAATAGAAATTGTATTAAGAAAACTTGCCCTATAACTTGTGAAAAATATTGAAATCTGCTTATCAAAGATAAAACTTAATATCAATAATAAAGCTCCAATAAAATAATAACTTTTTTTCATAAATTTAAATAATTATCTTATTATAAATAGCTTACTAAAACAAGCTTCTTATCCCTAATGTGGTTAAAGTAACAATTATTCCTGCAATTAAAATTCCTAAAAATATTGCTAGATAAGATTTTCTTCTTTTTAGATCAAAGAACCATGCTATTAATGCTCCAGAATAAGCTCCTGTCAATGGCAGTGGAATAGCAACAAAAATCATTAGAGCCCAGAATTCAAAGCTTGTTCCAACATGTTTCTCAAAACTTTTTCTTTTTATCTCAATATATTTATTAAAAAATCTATTATAACTTTTAATTTTTAAAAAATGCTTATGCAAGTTATCAAGAAAGAAAAAACCAAATGGGGCAACTAAGAAGTTCGCTAATACGGCTATAAAAAATGTCAATAATGGATTTATATTATTAGAGATTCCATAAGGTATAGCCCCCCTTAATTCAGATACCGGCAGAATACTTAATAATATTATATTTATTATTTCATTCATCTTTGTAGCATAATTAAATCATCCTTTGTTAATTTCTTTTTTGTTAATAATTTTTCTTCAACTAACTTCTCTCTTTCATTTAATTCCAGTTCTTTTCTCTTTTCCTTTTCTAATTTAGCTTGGTTATTAATTTCATCTAACCGTTTGTTTATTTCACCAGATTCTTTTAATTTTCTCTGTAATTCCTCATTTACTTTTAAAAATTCATTCTTAAACTTAATAAAATTATCAAATGCAGCCTGTTGCTCCTTTCTTATATTGTTTATCTTGCTAGAATATTCCTTAAATTTAATATAACCGGGATCATTAGTATTAAAAGTTTCTCTAATTTTTTTATGTATTTCATCTGATTTATTTCTATCCTCATTAATTTCCTTATCTACTTTATTAATTTCATCCATAATATTTTTTAAACCGATATTTTCTTCATAAATTTTCTTTAAGCTTTTAATTTCTTTCATAATTTCTTTTTCTTTATTCATGGAAAGAACTTCTGTTTCAATCTTAAATTCTAAATCCTCTATTTTTTTCTTAATTATTTCAGGATTGCCTTTAATTTTATGACTTTTAATGAATTCAAGTTTAGATTTATTTAATTCTTTTATCTTAGAAATTAATCCCCTAACTTTTTTATTATAACTATCTCGTTCTTCTCTTAGCTTTTTAATTTCAACATTACTAACATCTTTATTATGCTTGATATCTTTTAATTCTTTAACAAATTTAGAAATATCTTTTTTTAACGATTCTTTTTTTCTAAACCAGGATTCTTTTTCCCCGTCTGACTTATTTAAATTAGATTTTAGATTATTAATAGCTTTTTTTAATTCCTCTAACTTACTAAGTAAATCTTTCTTTTCCATTTTCTTGAGTCTAGTTTACTATACATGTTAATGAAAAAAATAAGAGCTTTAACCGAATAAAGCTCCTAAACCAGCTGCAGCAGCCTCTTCACTTTTCTTGTCGTCTTTCTTCTCTTCTTTCTTTGCTTCTTGCGCGCCTGCTTGTGGTGCAGCTACTGTTACTATCGGCATTACACTAGCTTCTTTGATGACTTTTTCCATGTCAACGCCCTCTAACGATGTAACTAGTGCTTTTACTTTTGCTTCTTCAACATGCGCACCTGCTGCTTCCAGGACTTTTTTTACATTAGCTTCATTTACAGGTTTGCCTAATTTGTTTAACAATAAGGCAGTGTGTATATATTCCATTTTATTTTTCCTCCATAATCATTAATCCCACATACTCTTTTGTTTTGGTTTTTGCTCTTTTGCTTCTTGAATCTTTTTATCTTGCAGTTCTTTTAATATATTTTGAGCTTTTTCTTCTGCGTTTTTATTATAACCCACAAAACCACCATTTTCTCTTTTTTCTTCTTTCACTTCTTTGATTTCTTGCTTAACTTCTGTCTTTACTTCCCTTATTGCTTCTGATTTTTCAACTTCTGTACTTGTTTCTATTTTTAATTCTTTGCTCAATAAAAATGCATCTCTGTAAGCTTTAATTAATAACATCTCAACGTTATCTTTACTTACATAACCAATTTCTTCTGCTAATTTTACAGCTTGATTATAAGCTAACTTAATATTATTAATGTAATCTTCTTGGTTAACATCTAAAACTATTTTTTCATATAATACATTATTATCGTAAATTGCTAAAACATTAACACTAATTTCGATTGGCTCTATACTAAGTTTAGCTAATATTGAAGCCACTTCTGGTTTAATAACCTCTCCTTGTTTTACTACAAGTTTATCTTTTTTAATAACTATTTTACCGGCTTCTACACTAGTTTGTAATCCTATTGCACCAAGTTCTCCTATAATTGGACCTGGTGTGAATTGTGTAGGACCAGCTGGAATAGTTAAATCAAATGGAGCTAGCTGCCCTGGTTTTGCTGGGGCATTTGTTTTATTTTCTTTTATTAATTTAAATAATCTAAATGGATCTTCATTGCTTAATAAAATTGCGGGAATTGAATTTTCTAAGAATCGTTTTAATGAACTTAAATCTCTTTCTTTTGATTCATCTATTGCTATTTTTATTAAGCTTTTTTTAACAACTTTAATTTCTATTTTATTCATTAATTTATTCTTTATAGCCTGCAAGTTTGGAGAAGGTAAACTAGTTAGATCAATTATTCCTATAACCTTATATTGCTTCATTAGCTCGATTAACTTCTTTACTTCTTCAATTTTTTTCTTGCTTACATGCTTCATTTTTCTACCTTCAAAGCTGGACCCATTGTTAATTTTAATAAAACATTTTTGATATTAGCTTCGTTCTGTGGCAATACTTTTACAACAGAATCATAAATTATAACAATGTTGTCTGCTATGTCCTCATCCTTCATTGTTTCATTTCCAACATATGTTTTTAAGATTGGTTCATTTTTTGTTTTTACCCTTACAGTTTTTTCAAATTTTGTTTTTAATTCATTTAAATTTGAAGTCGGCATAACAACAGCACCAGATTTGGGGTTTGGCATTTTATTTTTAGGACCAAAAGTTCTACCAAATATTTTAGCAACATCAGTCATTAAATTCGCCTGAGCTATAAAATAATCATAATCTTGTGCTAATTTCTTTAATTCTCTTTTATTATCTATATATTTAGAAAATTCCTCTTTCTTTATTACCTTATCAAAAACTTTAGCCTGGTCTTCTAGTTCTTTTCCAATTAAAGCACAAATCTTGATTTTTTTTCCTGGTGAATGTGGCAAATTAATAAATAAATCAACATTTTCATCTGCATTTTTTAAGTTAATATTCCTTAAATTAAGAATTAGATCAATCTTTTGAATGAACTTTCTTTTAGGCGATTTTTCTCTTAATTGTTTTAATAATTCAAGTAACTTTTTCTTATCCATTTAAACCCTCCTACATTAAGTAGTGCTTTCGGGATAATTTTTAGCAATTTAAGAGATTTATAAATCTAACGTTTTAATAAATTTTCATAACTTTTATAAACGACTTTCTATTATTGATTATATGGACATTTCAAAAAATTCCAAATATGTTTTCTTTGGAGTATTTATAATAGTCACAATTCTAGCTTTTTTGGTAATTAAATCCTTTATAACGTCATTATTGAGCGGTGTTGTATTATCGTATTTATTCTCTCCATTATATAGAAAATTAAATAATGTAATAAAAAATAAATCTATAGCCTCATTAGTAATGGTTTTTCTCTTAATTTTAATAATTTTTATTCCTACTTTCTTTGTTATAAACTCATTGGTAAAAGAATCTTTGCCGTTATATAATTCATTAAGATCAAATGAATTTGATTTAAGTCCTGAAATATTAAATGCAATAAACAAAGTTGTCCAATTTATAATAAACGAAGCTTCAAAAATTGCCATTTCAATACCGACATTTTTAATTCATGCTTTTGTTACATTATTCTTATTTTATTATTTCTTAAGGGATGGTGAAAAAATAGTTAATAACATAAGAGATTTAATTCCATTGGATGAGAAACATAAAAAAAATCTTGTAAATGAATTCAAGAACGTAACATACGCAATTGTTTATGGTTTAATCTTAACTGGTTTAATCGAAGGAATTATTGGGGGTTTGGGATTTTATATCTTTAAAGTTAGCTCACCATTATTCTGGGGGATTATTATGATGATTCTTAGTATATTGCCTGGAATTGGAACTTCTTTTATATGGGCGCCTGCAGGAATAATAAAATTACTTCAAGGAGATACATTAAGCGGAATAGGATTATTATTATATGGATTTTTCTTAATAAGTGGAACAGCAGCAATATTAAAGCTAAGATTTATAGGAAAAAAATCAGATATTCACCCAATGCTAATTGTTTTAGGGGTATTTGGTGGAATTAGTTTACTTGGATTTGTTGGATTATTCTTTGGGCCTTTAATATTGATAACATTTATAACATTGCTAAAATCTTTTTTAAATGATTAAGAATTTCTTTTTAACCACATAAATAATGATAATGCTCTTGTACTGTTTAGGTTGACATTATTTTTAAATATGTGTATCAAATAAATTTCATCTAGAATTAAATGTAAAATTAATCCTAAACCGATTAATAGTAAATAAATATTGCTTGAAAAAATTGTTAGTAAAATAAATACCGATATAAATTCTAAAGTATGAAAAATATGAAGCTGGTCTTTTTCTATTCTATCTTTGTTCATATGCATTTTATATACTTCTATCAAATCCAATTTTTTATTTTTAATCATTTCATATAAGTAATGGTCTGCATCTATAAAAAATCCGAAAATGAAAATTAAAAGAGAATAGTAACTAAAAAAAGGAAATAAAAACAAACTTAA